>CAINEX010000111.1 GCA_903847935.1 uncultured Spartobacteria bacterium
CATCGCACGATGGCGCGGGGGACGTCGCGGGTGTCGAAGAGGTCAACGAAAGTTAGAAATCGTAACGTGACAGTAGTTTCTGTGGCGTTGACTCCAATCGACTATTTGGCATAATTGCCAAATAGATGGCATCCAAGTTACACAAACTGAAAGCGAATGCGGAGGCGCGTTCCCCAATCGTGAAGGCGATGGCCCATCCCACACGGCTCCTGATCATGGAAACCCTGATGAATGGGGAGCGGTGTGTGAATGATCTGACGGAGATGGCCGGTTGCGATGTGACCACGCTCTCCAAGCATCTTGCCGTTATGAAGCGCTCGGGACTGCTTGCCTGCGAGAAGAGGGGGCTGAACGTCTACTACCAGATCGCCTGCCCCTGCTTTGCAGAGTTCTTCCGCTGCATTGATCTGATTTCCAAGACACACGACACCAAGCTGCGCTGTGCCTGCTGATTTCCAAAATTCTCCCAAGAGCCAACCCAACCATGAAACCTCTCGTCCTTATCCTCTGCACCGGCAACTCCTGCCGTAGTCATCTCGCCGAAGGTATTCTCCGTACCTCTGCCGGTGATCTCATCGACGTCGCCAGTGCAGGCTCCAAACCCGCTGGCTATGTCCACCCAAAGTCCATCGAGGTCCTCAAGGAAATCGGTATTGATATTTCATCCCACACCTCCAAACACATGGAGGAATTCCTGAACCGTCCCGTTGATACCGTGATCACCGTCTGCGGCAACGCCGATCAGGCCTGCCCCATGTTCCCCGGTCAGCTTCACCGCTTCCACTGGGGCTTCGATGATCCCGCCCATGCGGCGGGAACCGAGGAGGAGATCCTAAACGAGTTCCGCCGTGTCCGTGAGCAGATCAAGCTCGTGTTCGAGGCTTATGCCGCGGGACTCAAGCGAGGAAAGTCTCTCTAACTGAAAACCCACCCATTCCATGGATCAATCCCCTGCAACTCCAGTGAAGAGGCTCGCCTTCTTCGAGCGTAACCTGACCCTTTGGGTCCTTCTCTGCATGGTTGCAGGGGTGATCTTGGGAACGGTCGCCCCGAAAGCCATTACAGCCCTCAGTCGGATGGAGTTCGGTCGCGATTCACATGTGAATGTGCCGATCGCCATTCTGATTTGGCTCATGATCTACCCGATGATGCTGAAGATCGACTTCGACTCGATTGGGGGTGTTGCCCGGAAACCGAAAGGCCTGATGGTAACCCTGTTTGTCAACTGGATCGTGAAGCCTTTCAGCATGGCTTTTCTGGCATGGATCTTCATGCAGCACGTCTTTTCCAAGTGGATTGATGTGGAGACCGCGAAGAACTACACCGCCGGGCTCATCATCCTCGCAGTTGCTCCCTGCACGGCGATGGTCTTTGTCTGGTCCTACCTTACTGATGGGGACCCCGCCTACACGCTCGTTCAGGTGGCTGTGAATGACCTCATCATGCTTGTAGCCTTCGCCCCGATCGTCATGTTCCTGTGCGGAGTGTCCGGAGTCGTGGTGCCCTCGGCTGTGCTGATTACCTCCGTACTTGTCTTCATTGTCATCCCCCTAGCGGCTGGATGGCTTACCCGTACAACTCTCCTCAAAACCCACGGGACCGAGTGGTTTGAGAAATCCTTCCTCCCCAAATTCCAGCCCGTGACCATGGCGGCACTTCTTCTGACACTCGTGCTGATCTTTGCGTTTCAGGCGGAGAATCTGATCCATCGCTGGCTTGCCGTACTGCTGTTGGCCATCCCGATCATTATCCAGGTCTATTTCAACTCCAGCCTCACCTACCTCCTGATGCGCTGGCTGAAGGTTCCCCATAATATCGCGGCCCCCGGAGCCTTGATCGGTGCCAGTAATTTTTTCGAGCTTGCGGTAGCAGTGGCCATCACCCTATTCGGACCAAGTTCCGGAGCCGCCCTGGCAACTGTAGTCGGGGTCCTTGTCGAAGTTCCGGTCATGCTCTCCGTCTGCAGTGCCTGTAATGCCACCCGCAGTTGGTTCCCTAAAGAAGAATCGAGCCGTTAATCAAACAATGAGGAGATCCGGGGTGAGGGCTTAGCAGGTGGACCTGCACGACCGTTCAACCCCTTCAGACACAGACGAGCAGGGTAATATCATCGGGTAACAAGGAGGCCACTTCACGGATAATATTTCCACGCAGCATATGGATAAGGCTGCTGCGTTGTGGGGCCCCCAGCAGGACACGCTCCGCGCCGATGGTCGAGGCAAGGTCGGCAATGGTGTGTGCGGGAGCATCGCTAACGGCGTAGCAGGGAATGATGGTCTCCCCCAGACCCTTGCCGCGCAACGATTCGAACGTCTCCCTTGCCTGCGTGTCCTCAGTCCACTTCCGACGTCTGTCACCCGGGGCAATGACCGGCTGCTCACGGACAAAAAGGACATAGAGAGGCTGACCGTTTTCCGCAGCTTCCTTGACGGCAAAATCGAGGGTGCGACCGGCACCTCGGACAGCGGTGAGGATCGGGCCCGAGTAGCGCACTGCTGGTGGGGCGGGAGCAATGGCCGTTCCCGTGCCGATGGAGGCACTCGATGTCTCTGAGAGATGAGGGGAAGAATGCCTGACGGCGGCGAGCGCCTTGGCCTTCCTTTCGGCACTCTCTTTTGCCAAGCCTCGCAAGATGAGCCCGATGGCAAGAACGATGAGGGTGAAGATGCGTGCATTCGGTTTATCGATGAAGAGCGAAAACTCGATCGCCGTCATGATGAGGGCGGTGATTAACATGACGCCACGTTCAAACTGGTTGAGATCCAATTTCCAGTCGGTGCTGGTGGCCCCCAGATTCACGGCGATAGCCCCGACAACGCCCACGGCGTAAAGATCTGCAAGGCCAGACATATCGCTCACCGCAATGACCAGGGCTGCGGGGACTAGCACGGCAAAGAAAAGGCCGGCGTTGGGAACTCCGAAGGAATTCAGTTTTGCAAAGATGGGTGGCAATTCGTGATCACGGGCCATCAGGAAGGAGATGCCGCTCAACGCCACGATTGCGGTGTTCACGGCGCTGAGAAGGAGGACGCCAAAGACAATGCTTACGGTCCAGGCCGCGATGTGACCGAAGACCGGGCCGAGGAGGTTGCCACCGAAGATCTGGGCCATGTAGCGCAGCATGTAGTCCCTGACTCCGTCGGCCCCCGGGGCATTGACATCACCATTTGCAGCCACCATGCCTGGAAGCGCGGCCATGGCAAGTCCCAAGAGGGCAGTGAAGACGCAGACTTCCAGCATCACCACGACGATCGCCTTGTTGGCGGTCTTGGAGACGTTCGGTTTTTCAAGCGTGCTTCCGGGATTGAGTAACATGACTCCGGTGGAGTTTGCGATCGCCTCGACGCCTGAAAGGGCGAGAACGATGGCGACGAAAGCATTCCAATTATGGAAAAATCCCCCGTGGAGAGGTTGTGTGTGTGTGAACGCATCACCAAGATGGGGAATCGCGAGGATGCCTAGCAGGATCACCACGATGGCCGTCGGAACGGCTATGAGCACAGCGGCTCCGCCTGTGTGCTTCGGCCCGAAGTAATTCAATGCCCCGATGACGGCAATGGAGGCTGCTGCGAATACCTCGGGGTGAGGTACCCCGAGGTAGAGGAAAGCAGAAAGGGCGCTGACGGCCGCCGTTACAATGTAATCGGCGACCAGTAGGAATGCGCCCACGATGGAGATGATCTCGGAACGATGCCGGACGCTCGCATAAACGCCGCCACCGTTCGGATAATGACGGCAAATCGCCATGTAATTGAACCCGACCAGCGCCGTGAGCAGGCACATACCGCCGATGAGCCAAGGGGAACTGTATCCCGCCACGGCGAAGGCGAGTCCGATGACGTAGGCCTTACTCGTGCCCCAGTCGCCGTAAAGGATTGCCGCCGCTCGCTTCCAATCGACGTTACGAGGTCTGGTGGTTGTGCTGAATTCCATCGGCGAAGATTAAGGTGTTAAGGGTTTAGCGGCCACAGCCGCAGGATCCGTGCGACAACTCATCAGGAAGTGTCTGTCCTCCGCCACAGCAGCCCCCGTCATTCTTGGAACTTCCGCCGCAGCAACCGGATTTTTCTTCACTGATCAGGACAACTTCCAGCCCGATTTGCTGGAGGCCAAGCTGATCGCGGGCGCGTCCTAGGAATTCCATGGCTCGCTGAGGAGGCTCGGAAGTGGTACGCAGTTCGATGCGAACCGGCTTGCCCAAAAGATGGGGAAAGTTTTCCCTCATCTCTCCGTCGAGGATGAAAGAGACGTAGGCATTGAGCTTTTCCTGAAGCTGGAAGAGCTGGCGTTCCCCGTATTCCCAAGGGCGCGTCTCAAACATGGCGAGGACAAGAACATCCTCGCGCGTGTCATGCGCAAAGGCATCCAGCATTCCGGTCCTCTCGAGACTAGCACCGGCGGGGGGTGGGTTCGTGCCAGTTAAGTCTTCGCGGAGGGAAACCATACGTAGAGCATCATGTAGACGAGCACACCTGTCACCGAGACATAGAGCCAGATCGGGAGCGTCCATCGGGCCATCCGCTTGTGAGCGTCAAAGCGTTGTTGAACGGCCGGAATGATCGTCAGGGCTATCAAAGGCACGATCGTCAATGCCAGAGGAAGGTGGGTGAACAGGATCAGAAAGTAGAGAACCCTCGGCCAACCCTGATGAGTAAAAATCACATGACCAACATGGTAGTGGTAGTAAAGATAACAGCCAAGAAAGGCGGCCGAGGTGACGATGGCCCCGATCATGCAGGAGGCGTGGAGCACTTTGCGATGGGTCCTGATCATGATCCATCCCGTGATGATCAGAAGGGTGCTGATGGCGTTAAGGGTGGCGTTGAGCGCCGGAAGTTGGTGGACTGTCATCTGCTTCCCGGCCTCAGGCTTCCAAGGAGGAGGAAAGGGGATGTTCCCGACCGATCTCGCGGCAGGTCTTGACCATGATCCAGAACATGAACCCAACTACTGCAAAGACAATCCCGATCATAAAGAGGGTGCTGGAGGAGAAAGCAGCCTTTGAAACCACCGTCAGAGGCTCAATCTGCCCCCCGGTCCCTTGCAAGGCACAGTCGGGACAGGCCACGGCGTTGGTAAGTGTCAGGAGAAGAACCGGAAAGAAGGAATAAAACTTCATGGTGCTAAAGAGGACTTGCCAAAAGGTTCCCTCAGCAAGGAACCGATGTCGATCAAAAGCTTCTGGACCAGTTCGGGCTCGTCCAACTTGCGAAGGATCCGGATCTGTCCCTCACGGTCGATGACCAGAAAACGGGTGGAGTGCACGGTGGCGGCAGGATTGGTGGGATCGGTGGACAGGGCCTGTAACATCCCCTTGGTCGTGAACTCCTGAACGCGATCCTTGGGGCCGGTGAGGAAGATCCATCGCTCGGGGTCGGCTCCGAAGTGTGAAGCGTACTCCTTGAGTACTTCAGGAGTGTCATGATCCGGATCGATTGAGAGGGAAACAAGACGAACATCCTTAGCCTTTTTCAGCTCTTTGGAGATCTCAGCCAGTCGCGATGACATCAGCGGGCATGGACCGGGACAGCGGGTAAAGAAAAAGTCAATGACCCAGACTTTTCCGAGGAGATCGTTTCGGGTGAGGGGCTTCCCGTCTTGAGTGGTGAACCGGAAGTCCGGAACGGTGCCGATGGGAGGAAGGGGGTCGGACGATTTGCGTTCCGAAGAACGAAAGAGTTTGGCGGCCCCCGCAATCAGGATGATGGCGATCAGGAAGGCGATCACCCATGCCATGACGGGGAGCCGTTCGGGCGAATTCCCGCTTGGGTTTTTGCTCACGGAGCCGGTTGGTGACTAGAACAAATACAGGATCGTGTAGAGGAAGACCCAGACCACGTCGACGAAGTGCCAGTAGAGACCGACGTTATCAAGGGCGACATGACGCTTCGGTGAGAAGGTCCCCTTGGTGACCTGAAGGAAGAAGCACCAGAGAATCAATAGGACGCCGACGCAGACATGTGCGCCATGGAACCCGGTGAGCGTGAAGAAAGTTGACCCGTAGACGCCCCCTTTGTTGAACCAAAGGCCTTCGTGATAGAGCTCTGTCCATTCAACGCACTGCAGTCCGATGAAGGTGGCTCCCATCATGGCAGCCAGAAGCATCCAACGTGCGCCCGATTTTCCTTTCTTCACGGCCACCTCAGCACCGTGGAACGCGAACGAACTGCCGACAAGGATGACCGTGTTGATTCCAGTGAGAAGCTTCGGCATCGGTGGCAGCTCAATCCCGTCACCAAAATTCGGCGGCCAGGAACCGGCTGATTCACGGAGCACTAGATAGGCGGAAATCAGCCCACTAAAGAGCAGGGCCTCGGAACAGAGAAAGATGCACATGCCCAGCTTGCAGGTCGCGGGAGGCGTCGGCGGAGCGGCATGATGATCATGCTCGGAAACCTCGGCGAGCATCGGCGCATGAAAGAGAGAGGAGTCGTTGTAGGCAGCGTTGTTCATCGGAAGTGATCAGTAAGCCACGGCAGGACCGCGACGCAACATCATGATCACGACAAGCGCACAGAGGGCGAGCGCAAAAACGATCAAACCCGCCAGAATTGTCAGCTGAGCCTTACGTTTTGACTGCATGATCACGGGTTGAGTTGGGTTTCAATCTTCCTATTTCAACGGGCGAAGGCGATCAGTGCTCCAAGCAACAAGGGAAGGTAGATGATCGAGGCAAAAAAAAGGCGACGTGATGCGGTGTCGGTCCTGTTTCTGACAAAGGCCACTGCGAGGTGAATCATGGCCCCGCCTAAAGCCAGGGCAGCGAAGAAATAGTAGGGAGAGGCCATGCCAAGGATACCCGGCAGGAGTGATACGGCTAAAAGGGCGATTGAATAAATGAGGGCCTGCCACGCAGTGGACCATCCATCCGGATCGCGAGTGCTAAGCATCTTGAATCCAGCCACCGCATACTGCTCACGATAGAGCCACGCGATAGCCAGGAAGTGAGGCAACTGCCAGAACCAAAGGATCAGGAAAAGAACGCACCCGCCAAGACCGATCTGGTCTGTAGCCGCTGTCCATCCAAGCAGTGGAGGCAGGGCTCCGGGAATGGCGCCGATGAGGGTATTAAGCTCCGTAAACCTCTTGAGAGGGGTGTAGAGTGCGGCATAGATAAGAATCGTCATTCCAGCGAGCAAGGCGGTCAGGGGATTCGCCAAGAAGGCTAGGATCGCAACACCGCTCCCACTGCAGAGCAGTCCAAAGAGAAGGGCGTCGGAGGGGTGCATTCGACGTCCAGGCAACGGGCGGTCGCAGGTTCGGGGCATCAGTGCATCGAGATCACGTTCCATCCACTGATTAATGGCCGAGGCCCCGGCGGCGCTGAGGGCTGTCCCGAGCAGGGTGGAGATGAGTAGGGTATAATTCATGGATCCCCGCCATCCCAGGAGGAAGCCAACCAGTGTCGTGAGTAGGACCAAGAAAGAGAGGCGCGCCTTGGAAAGTTCGCTTAGATCCGAAAGGAGGCTGACCGGCCTTGTAACGACTGTTTCAGTGCTGCTCATCGGGCGGAACTTGCCATTGGTTTTGCCGCGCAGAACACCCGGAATGTGAAGAGAATGGAGAAGCTTGTCAGAAGAGCTCCGAGTGCCATATGGGAGGTGGCCACATCGGCCGCCTTGTTACTCCAGATGGTGATTCCGCCAAGCAGGATTTGGAGGAGGATGGCCCCGACCCAGAGAAGGCTCCAAGAGCGGATCCAATGACCGAGAGGCGTGATGGCAACGGCACGAGCCGCCGTCATGATCACGACAAGCAGGAGAAGCACAGCCCCGGCGCGATGCATCAGTTGCAGGTAAATCTGCAAGGCCGAAACAGGAGCGATCAGATCATGCGCGCGTTCCTCGTTAATCCGAGCCAAGGCAGAACTCGAGATGTCGGGAAGCACGGTTCCATATGCGGTCGGGAAATCACGGATGGCAAGCGGGGCATGTTGATGGCGAATAGTGGCAGCCACACCGAGTTGGAAGTAGGTGAGGAGCAATCCTGCAACAACAAGCCACCGCAGTGAAGCGGCGGAGTGATCGCCGAACCAACTTCCTGAGAGGAATCCTTTGCCTGTGACTGCTGTGATTATCAGAAGCAGTCCGAAGAAACTCTGGGCAAGCGCCGCATGGAAGATGCCGATCTGATCCTTGTAGAGGGTCACCCGTAAGCCACCCAGAACGCCCTGAGAGATCACGGCAAGGACTGCCAGCAAGGCGAGTCCCTTAACCCATCCGCGACGCTCTTTCCAGAAAGTCACGGCGGTCAGCAGTAAGGTGATCAAGCCGATACCACTGGCAAGAAGTCGGTGAGAATGCTCCCAGAAAATCCCCCCCACCCACTTGGAGTATGGAAAGAGAAACATATTGTAGCCGTAGGTAGTGGGCCAGTCAGGTACCGACATGCCGGCTCCCTTTGAGGTAACGAGCCCCCCGACGACAATCAGGAAAAATGTCGCCACAGAACCGATCAAGGCGATCCGATGAACCAACCCGAGCGTATCGGCGGATGAGAGGGAAGCAGATTGCGGAAGTCTGCTCCTGGCTGTGCTTGCGGTTCCCACAATAACGACAGGCAAGACCCTAGTGGGCTTCCAGCGTGACGTGGGCGGGGGCCTTTTCGTTCTGAGGGAGGAAGTCCCTCACCAATCCCGGTACGCTGTACTCGTATGGGCCATGATAGACAGTCGGTGTCACCGCGAAATTACCATGAGGGATGGGATGAGAAACGGTCCATTCCAAGGTGGTTGAGTTCCAGGGATTGGCAGGTGCCTTGGGTCCGTTCCGCATGCTCCAGACGATATTCACCACGAAGGGAATGGTGGCAAGGCCGAGGCCCATCGCTCCAATCGTACAGATGACATTCAAGGGTTGAAGCTGTTTGAGGCAGTCGTAAACAGTCGGATCAGCAATACGGCGCATCATGCCCCCAAGGCCGAGATTATGCATTGGGAAGAAGGTCAGGTTGAAAAAGACAAAAGTCATCCAGAAATGGATCCAGCCGAGGGTATTGTTGAACATCCTGCCTGACATCTTGGGGAACCAGAAATAGACAGCGGCGAAAATCGCAAACATGCTTCCGCCGAAGAGGACGTAGTGGAAGTGAGCCACGATGAAGTAGGTGTGGTGGACGAAGAGATCGACCGGTGTCGAAGCCATGAAGATGCCACTCAGGCCACCGATGACGAACATCGACACGAAGGAAACGGCGAAGGCCATCGGGACCGTGTAATGGATCGATCCGCGCCAGATAGTACCCATCCAGTTGAAGGTTTTGATAGCGCTTGGAACAGCGATAACCATGGTTGAGACGGAGAATGCGGCGCTCAGTGTCAGGTTCATCCCGCTGACGTACATGTGGTGGCCCCAAACAATGAATCCAAGGAATCCAATCGAGATCATCGCCCATACCATCGCCTTGTAGCCGAAGACGGGTTTACGTGAGAATACCGAGAGAATCTCCGAGGTCAGTCCCATTGCGGGAAGGATCAGGATATAGACTTCCGGATGGCCGAAGAACCAAAAAAGATGCTGCCAAAGCAGGGGTTGCCCATAGCCGGTGGGACGGTAAAAGGTAGTACCAAAATTGAGATCAAAGATGATGAGCGCGGCAGCAGCGGAGAGAACAGGAATTGCCAGGATGAGGAGGATCGCCGTCAGGAAGATCGCCCAGACCGGGAGAGGCATCCTGAACATCGTCATTCCGGGGGCCCTCATGGTAATGACCGTGGTGATGTAGTTCACCGCGCCGGTAATCGAGGAGAGGCCATTCACAAAAAGTGCCGCACACCAGAGACTCTGTCCCATCGGGGTCTGATTGTAAGCAGCGACACTACTCAATGGGGCATATGCAGTCCATCCGGTTCCCGGAGCGCCTCCTGGCACCCAGAAGGAACTGAGCATGATGATTCCGGAGAGTGCAAAAAGCCAGTAACTGAGCTCATTGAGCGCTGGAAAGGCCATATCGCCGGCCCCAATCTTGAGAGGGATCAGGAAATTTCCGAACACGCCGATCAGTAGTGGCATCGCCACAAAAAAAACAAGGATCGTTCCGTGCATGGTGACGAGGACATTATACCCGCTAGGAATGATAGCACCCTCGTCATTGACGACTCCGTGCGGAAGAAGATGTCCGATGACAGGAATGGGATGGCCGGGGAAAGCCAATTGCCACCGCATGGCCAGTGCCATTGCCCCACCAAAAAGAAGAAAGAAAGTCGCCGACCAAAGAAACTGGAGTGCGATCATCTTGTGATCCGTATTCCAGAGATAATGCATGATGCCGGACTTCCCATGCCCATGGTCATCATGATGACTGCCATCATGTGCGTCCACACTTGGGATGCCCTCTTGCGTAAGTGAAGCGCTCATAAATTTATAGTGTAGTTCCAGCGATTGGGGCGGTCAAGTCGGTCGCTTTTACAGGGCTCGGCGCAGCAACGGAAGCAGTCGGAGCAGATGGAGTCGTCCCAGCATTCTTCTGCTGGCGAGGAGTGATCCAGCTTTGAAAATCTTTTTCGGACATAATATGGATGGGTGCCTTCATGTTGTAATGGCCAGTTCCACAGAGTTGGTTGCAGGCGAGTTGAAAATCGCCGGTCTGTGTGGCTTGGAACCAAACCCATCCAATCGTACGACCCGGCACACAGTCCTGATAAATACGGAATTCCGGCACGTAAAAGGAATGGATCACATCCCGCGAGTGGAGCAAGACATGGACAGGTCGACCGACCGGGATCACAAGATCCGTGCTGATGACATCTTGGGAGGTGAGTGGGTTGGACGGGTCGGTACCAAAAGGATTCTCAGGGGTGATCTTACGGACATCCATCGGGGCTAGTTTTCCGCTAATGCCGGGGTAGCGCATCTGCCAACCGAACTGATAGCTGGAGACATCAATGGTGAGGGCGTTATCAGGGGCCGGCCGGTGGATCTCCTCCCAGACACGATTGCTGTAGATGGCAAGGGCCAGGAAAATAACAGTTGGCGCCGTGGTCCAGATGATCTCGAGAGTATTGTTCCCGTGGCTGTAATGGGCTGGAACACCGGGGCGACGCCGATAAACAATGAGATAGTAAATGTAGGTCCCTTGGGTAACAACAAAGACCACGGCAGTAAGCCAGAAGATTATCTTGATAATGGAGTCGATCTGCAGCCCCGTGGTCGTCACACAGGGGGGGAGTCCATAAACATTTCCATTGCGCTGCTCGGCAAAGGCCCCGCCTCCCATCAAAATAGAAGCGAGAAAAACGCCTCCTGTCAGAAAGCGGGCAGCTATTTGTCTTGGGAGAAGCCGAGAAAGCACGGTGTTCATCATTTCTTAACCGGGGATGACCCAGGCACAGTTGCAGGTTTTATTGCTGGCATGGCCATCAATTGCTCTTGGGTATATGAATCCGTTGTGGCTGCAGTCTCTTTCCTGATTTGGGTCACAAAGTCCGGAGTGATGGCCGGCGCATTATTTCCCCAATCGGACCTGATGTAGGTAAGAATATCGGCAATCTGTTCATCAGAAAGCTGTTTCCAAGGCACCATGGCGTTGTTGTAAGCCTGCCCTTTCACCATAAAATGTCCCTGCAGGCCGTTGAGCACCAGCATCACCAGATGATTTTCGCCCATGTTCCCTTGGGAGAGCACGTACTCGCTTCCCACCAGAGGAGGAAATTGTCCGGCAACACCCATTCCCGTGGGTTGATGGCAGACCACGCAATTCTGGGTGTAGAGTCGCTTTCCGACGACCTTGGGATCCACAGGTGCTGCGGCCTGAGCGCCACCGCCTGCCCAATTGACGGCATTCGACTCGTAGACATCTTGGCGGAAGCCGCCGCTATTGAATGCCAGATAAAATCCCCCCCAGCAAAGCGACAGCATAAACGCGCCCACAAGCCACGGGGAGAGGGGGCGGTTTGTTTCCTCAGTTCCGTTCTCGTGCTGATGGATGTGATGATCGTGATTCACGGCTTGTCTTGCTTATTTTGCTGGACCCGTCTTCTTGATGGGAGCCTCTGGCAATGGGTAATCATGTCGAAGCGAAAGGAGGTAGGCGACCAGGTTCTTTGCTTCGACAGTTGGGATAACCTCGTACCCCTCCTTGGGAGCATCTGCCCCGGTAAGATCGAGTGCCTCGTCGGAACGCTGACCTTGGATCTTACGGACGAGGAACAAGTCACTGAAACATGGCATAAGCGACCCATCGCACACTGCGGAGGGGTGATAGAGGTGAACGAAGTGCCATTTGGCGTCGGGACGACGCACTCCGATGTTCGAGAGATCTTGTCCAAGGCGGCGTGATCCGAGAAAGGCTGTGCTATCACGCAAGTAGTCGCGGGCAACGGAAGGGCGGACCCCCCAACCACGTTCGACATCAGAGGAGGTGATGCTGGTCTGACGTACCTGCTGGCTATGGCAGGAGATGCAACCTTCCATCGCGTAGATGCGCTGACCTGCAATCGCTTGTCCTCCATAGACTGGAGGAAGTGTTCCGCCATTATCTGCATCGGCCACAGGCGTAAGACGTCCTAACTGAAGGGCAGGGTAAGCTACAAGGCCAAGCCAAGATGCCAGGAAGACCAGAAAGATACCACTCAACAATGTAGGGAGGCGATGCATGTTATTTCCCGGTTTGTTTGTTGAGGAGATAATCCCCCGCAAGCGAGCGTGTGATGTTCACACCAAGGATGAGGGCAGCTATCAGCAGTAGTAATTGAGCCACGCACTCCATCAGATGAAAGGGATAGGAGTAGGATGTGATGTTAAGGAAAGAGACGGTGGGATCAGTTAATGCAATGCCTGTGAAGAGTCCACCCAAGAGCATCAAGGCTATGAGCATGCCGAGACCCACCAAGGTAATGATATAGTGGCGTCCAGAGAGCGTGGAGCACCAGCACTCCCGCCCGAGAAGTTGGGGAAGCGCCTCATAGAGGACACCAAAAAGCGGAAGGGAGACGGCACCGAGGATCCAGAGTTGGGCCTTTGCCTCAGTGAAGGCAGTAAACCGGACAACCCCGCTGAAATCGGGCAAAGAATCAAGTGCTCCGATCACACCCACCAGAACAAGCGCGTAGAGTCCCATGAGGAAGAAACGTACCGGAAAGTTCGACGAAACAATGGTTTCATTGCGCGGCATCCCAAGAAGATTGATTGAGATGATGAAGACCGGGATCAGAAAAAGAACCCCGGCAACGACTCCCGCTGAAGTCATCCATGCAGGCACCGGCCCTCCAATCAGGCGGTCCATTCCATTCCATCCTCCGATGAGGAGGAGCATCCAGAAACCGAGGGTAGCCAAATGGCGACGATTCGGATTGCAGTCCAATAGTCGAGGAAGCAGGGCATAAACCGATGCGAGCGCCACCGGCAACAGCCAAAGCGCGAGAAGGCTTCCACAATACCATGACTGGATAGGTCCTTGGGCGGATGCCTGGATTGGTTTCCATACGAGGAGAAGATTGGCTGTGCCGTAGATCCAGGGGAAGCAACAGAAGGCAGCCACGAGATACCACTGGGCAACCTCTGCGCGTCCGGTTCTACGGCGATCGAAGAGCAGTATAGACCAGATTCCGATGAGCAGGAACGAGAGCAGCAGCATGGAGGAAGCCCAATGGGGGTACTCCAGCCACTCCACGCCGGTGCTATATCCGGCAAAAATGGCGAGTGTTCCCAGGAGTACTGCCAGATTCCAAAGGATCGTGGCACTAATAATTAGGGTCCTTAGAAGCATTCCCCCCAAGCCGTCTCCCTTGTCTCCACCGAGGGGACATCCGCAGAGTCGAGCCATCAGCCAGATGCCCGCAGCCATCGCGGCCTGCGTGGCCCATCCGTAGAGCATGAGATCGCGTGCCATCGGCGCGAGCCGTCCATAATTCAGGAAGCTAATCCCTCCCAGGAATCCTGGCGCTATGAGCTTGATGGAGACAATAAGAGAGAGGAGTGAAGCGATCACAAGCCAGTGAACTGCATTTCCGAAAAGGATAATCACCGGCAGGCGGACGGAGGCGTCGATGGAACGGTTATCTACGGGCTTAAGTCCCGAATCCTTCTGCTGATTGGGAAGTGTGGCGTGGATCATGGTTGCTCCTTTGCTTCGGAGGCTTGGAGGGAAGGCAGCACTAATTCCATGGCCCTCGTTATGGGAAGATGAACAACCCCCTTGGCCTTGTCATTCCACCCGTAGGTGGTGAGGGCTGTGGTGTCGGCACTTTGGAGTTCAGCTAGATTCTTTGCACGGGCTACTGCGCGGTCCGCATCCTCGGAATCGGTGGCGGAAGCAGAGCGGTTAAGCCAGAGGCCTCCGAGTACCGCTGCAATCATCAAAAAAAGGACTCCTAGAAAAAGCAGAATGCCGATCGATGACCATGGTCTTTGCTGTATGGTTGTGTGATTGTGGCTCATCAGTCGATGTAGTTGACAGTCTCTCCCAGACGAGGATCCCGAGGTGGCCAGAGGGGTGAATCACCAAGTCGTTTCAGGAAAACCGCCCCCAGCGTGCAACCGATGGCAAGGAGGGCGACGATATCAAGCACGGCGGGGTGAAATCCCTCCGGGTGAAGGACGGGAAGGACCATCGTGTAGACATCAAGCAGGTGCATGGCCAGGATCCATCCAGCAACAAGGCCCAGAAACCCGGCACTTGCTTTCGGCGCCCTAAAGAGCAGAAGGGCAAAGGGAACAAGGAAGTGGCCCACAACAAGGAGGACGCCAAGCGCTTTCCACGAACCGTTTGTCCTGAGAGTATAGTAAGCGCTTTCCTCGGGAATATTCGCGTACCAGATTAGCATGTACTGAACAAAGGCAATCCAAGACCACAAGAGGGTGAAGGCAAGGAGGAGTTTGCCAAAGGCAAAGTTGTGCTGTGGGGTCAGGACGTCCTTCAGGTAACCCCCGGAGCGGAGTGCATTGGCAAGGAGGATAATCACACAAAGGGCCGAGAGCACGGATCCAGCAAAGATATAGAGGCCCCAGATCGTCGAATTCCAGCGATAGTCGAGTCCCATGATCCAGTCGTAAGACCAGAACGTGAGGGTGATGGCTCCCACGGGGATCGTGAAGAAAGCGACCCGACGGTTGCGGATCGTGTGGATGGCATCCCCGTCGGCATCTTGTGCCAGCGAGTTGCGCCGCAGCATCCAGGCAACAGTGCAGAAGAGCAGGAAATAAAAGGCTGTCCGTACCCAGAAGAAATTCACATTCAGGTAGGCCGCCTTCTCTGCGAGTTCGTGATTATGTGCCGGGGACTGTGCCATCCAATTCCAGAGAAGGTCGGCTACGAAGAGCAGTGGTAGAAGGAGGAGCGTCAGGAGCGGGAACAGGCATGAGATGTTCTCAAGTTGCCGACGGATGCCCACGCTCCAGGCAGCATCGACGGCATGATGGACCACTATCCAGAAGATGGATCCGATCAGGATCGTGAAGAAGAAACAGCCGGCAAAGAGCCAGGAGAAAGCAAACTGCTTCGGATCACCGAGTCCAAGGATCAGGGCAAGGGTAAGAGAAGCCAAGGCTGTGATGCAGAGGCCGACGAAGCGGCCTCCCACATGCTTGTAATCGAAGGTCTCGGCAGCCGGAAGCGGTCTGGGCGCCGAATGCACTTCAGCCAAGAGTGGTGGTTTCACGGTGCTCATCAGAGAGGTGTCGGTGTCAGTGCTTGGCGGGTGTTGAGGCGGAAACTCCATCCTGGAGAGCGGCACGATCGGCGGGAGGCACATCATTCAGGGAGCCATTCTGCGAGCGTTGAAGGGCTCGGATGTAGGCGACGATGGCCCAACGGTCGGAAACCTGAATGGTGGATCCGTAACCGAGCATGGTGTTCTTTCCATTCACGATCGTATTGTAGATTTCACCGTCGGTCATATCGCGCAGGCGCTGCTGCTGGAGATTGGCTACACCGACCAACCCGTATTTTGTGGCGATGCCGTTGCCGGATCCAGTTGCTCCATGGCAGACCGCACACTGGATCTGATAACGTTCGTGTCCCCTCTCCAGCGTTGCAAGGGTAGCACTGAAGGGGAGTCCATTTCCCCAATTCGTACCGTTTTTCCCAGTATTTGCGTAGCCTTCCCTGCCGGCAAATACAACCACGTCATAGGGGCTTCCCATTGTGGCGTAAACTCCGGTGGAGGCTGTGGGCTGTGAGTATCCGACGGGTACGGTTCCGGTCAGATTGGCACGGGCACCCCTCCCGTCGGCGTAAAAATCGCTGGGGGCCTGGGCCTTGACTTTAGGTTGGCGAACCATGTCCGGAAAAATCTCGATCGGGGGCCTCTTGGTTTTGTGGCTAAGGAAGGGGTAGTCGCGTAATCCGGCAATAGAGACCACGAGGATCGTCACAAGGGCAAGGAGTAGAAGAAAGTAGCGTACCATGGCGTATTAGGTGCCTTGTGGGGATTCCGAAGCCTCGAGGTGAATTGCCGTGACGTCGCCGGCGCCGAGTTCGTGCAGGAGATCGCTCAGGCCGGCAATGGAGAATTTCTTTTCCCGGGCATCGATGGCTAGGAAGAAGCCTCGTGAAGCCTCTTTTGCAAAGAGATCCCATGCAAACATGGGATTATTAAGTCGTGGCATGCCACCCAGAAGAATCATTCCGAAAACAGCCGTGATCGCCCCGATCATCAGCGTCAGTGCCACGACAATGGCGATATACTGGGGCAACGCGGAGAGATTCAAAGGTTTGCCATCGACGACCAGAGGATAGATCAACGTGCTCGGAATAAGCTCCATTGAAAGAGCAATCAGGATTGCGGAGACGCCTCCTCCCAGAACGAGAAAGCTAAGAATGGATTTTGGAAGCTTCATCGCCTCGGCTAGCCCATGGATCGGATAAGGGGTGAAGCACTCGTAGGCGGAGACGCCTTCTCTTCGGAGGCGTTCCACGGCTCCAAGAAGAGCTTCGGGGGTCTCAAAACGTGCACCGATGGCATATAGTGGTTCATCCTTGGATCCTGCAATGGGAAGGTGGTGGCTCATCTTAGTGAGTCTCCCTTCTTGAGTGGTCAGGTTGGGTTCCAGGAAGGACAGCTTTCAGTTCGTTCATGCTCATGATCGGCACAAAGCGGATGAAGAGCAGGAAGAGTGTGAAAAAAATACCTAGCGTTCCGGTCGCCGTCAGGATGTCCACGATGGTTGGATGAAAGTCCTTCCAGGAGGAGGGGAGGAAGTCATGTGTGAGCGTCGAGGTCACGATCATGAAGCGCTCGAACCACATGCCGACGTTACAAAGAATTGCGAGAATGAAAACCAGCGGGAGGCAACGGCGCACCGCCTTGAACCAAAACAGTTGAGGAACCGTCAGGTTGATCGAGAGACAGGTGATGGCATACCAGGCGCTGCTACCGGTGAACCGCTCCCAGAAAGCCCCGCGCTCGAAAGGATTTGCGCTGTACCAGGCATTGAAGAGTTCGAAGACATAGACGTAGGCGACACAGGATCCCATCATCAGGAGAAGTTTACACACCTTGTCGAGCTGTGACGGGGTAATCAATTCGCGGAGTTGAGGGTTGAGCAGGCGGAGTGGTAGCAGAAGCGTAAGAACCGCTGCGCTACCGCTGTAGACCGCCCCGACCATGAAGTAGAACGGGAAGATTGTGGCGTGCCATCCGGGAACGACCGAGGTGGCGCAGTCGGAGGCCACGATTGTGGTAACGGTGACCACGAGGACGGATGTCAGTCCAGCCAGCAGGACGTACATCATCTCGTAATGACGCCACTGGCGCGCCGTGCCAAGCCAACCGAGCGATGCAATGCCGTAGGCGAATTTTCTGACCTTGGTCGTAGCCCGATCACGGAGCACGGCGAGATCGGGAATCATTCCGGCAAACCAAAAAAGCGAGGAGACCGTCAGGTAGCTGGTCACGGCAAAAACATCCCAGAGCAGAGGACTCGAGAAGTTAGGCCACATGCCATAGCTGTTGGGAACCGGGAAAAGGAACCAGACGAACCAGACTCGTCCGATATGAATCGCAGGATAGACGCCGGCACAGATGATCGCAAAAACCGTCATTGCCTCGGCGGCACGAGAGATGGAGAGGCTCCACTTCTGCCGTGTCAGGAAGAGCAATGCCGAGATAAGCGATCCAGCGTGGGCCATTGAAACCCAGAAGATGAAGTTGGTGATATCCCAAGCCCAGAAGCAGGGGCTGTTTGAGCCCCAAACACCGACTCCGGTCACGATCATGTAAAGGATGCAGGCGCCTCCCATGGCGGCAAGTCCCCCTGACAGGGTGATCGCTGCATACCACCATAGAGGAGTCTTGCCCTCTACGATCGAGCAGACGGCATCGGTCACCCAGAGTGGGCCCCTGTTGTTGAGCACCTGCGGCGGTCGGGCAAGGACACTCAGGTCAGGAGCGTCCTTTTCTGCACTGTTGATGGTTGTAGCTGTGGACATGCTTTTTAGGCGTGCTCCTCGTGGCGGTTTGCAGCGCCGACGAGTTCGGCACCCGGCATTGCGGGGTTCGGATTGCGGATCCTGGCCATGTAGGTGACACGCGGGCGGGTATTGAGATAATTCAGCGAACTGTAGGTGCGTTCATCGGCCTTGGCCTTTGAGACCGCACTCTCCGGATCCTTGATGTTTCCGAAGACAATGGATTCGGAGGGACATGCCTGCTGGCAGGCAGTCTTGAAGGAGGGCATCGGCATCTTGGTGACATCGCTTGCGCCGGCCTTCACTGATCGGGCGATCTTTGCCTCTTCAATCCGCTGGATGCAGAAGGTGCATTTCTCCATGACGCCGCGCATACGGACTGTCACATTCGGATTCTTCGACATTTTCAGACTGTCCGCCATTCCCTTCGGGGCGAGCGGGCCGTAGTAGAGTTCATCAAGCGGTCGCTCGTTGTAATCAAACCAGTTGAAGCGACGAACCTTCCAAGGGCAGTTATTGGCGCAGTAACGGGTGCCTATGCATCGGTTGTAGGCCATCAGGTTAAGGCCCTCCTCGCTATGGACGGTAGCGTTGGCCGGGCAGACCGCCTCGCATGGAGCACTCTCGCACTGCTGGCACATGACCGCCATCGGGATCATCTCAAGGCTTTCTTCCTTATGATCTGCACTGGAGAACCATCGATCGATACGTATCCAGGCCATGTCACGTCCGCGACGAACCTGATCCTTACCAACCACGGGTATGTTATTCTCCGCCTGGCAGGCTACGATGCAGGCATTGCAGCCGATGCAGGAGTTGAGATCGACAGAGAGGCCCCACTGAAGGTCCGAAGTGAGTGGGGGATTTGGATAGATCGAGATTGGTTTGACCACATCGCCATCCATCTCTGCGGCAAATCCAGGAACCTTCTTGAAGGATTCAAGGGTTCCCTCACGGGCAAGGTCCCGACCCTCCATGTTCTGGTGATCCTGAGTTCGGGCAAAAACATACGGGGCGCATGGCAGCGCCTCGACTTTTACCCCACTACGAAATCCAAGGGCGGAAGAGCGAAGCGGATAAGCATCAAAACCGACTTTGTCCATCACATGATTGATGCCTTGGCGACCATAACCTAGGGCAATGCTGACAGATTTCTCGGCATGGCCGGGAGCCACAAGAGCAGCGGCCTGTACGGAGCGGTTGCCGGCGGTGATCTTCACGAAATCACCGTCCTTGATTCCAAGCATGCGGGCATCTGCGGGGCTAATCAGGGCTGCATTATCCCAGACAAGCTTTGTCACGAAATCGGGCGTTTCCTGAAGCCAGGAGTTTCCTGCGTAGCGTCCATCATCCACACTGGAACTTCTGAGGAAAACCAATTCAAAGTCTCCCGGTTGAACAACTGCTTCCGAAGTCTGTAGGGAGGCAATGGCTGATGCCTGGTTGAATGAGGGGTTGGAAAGAGGCCATGCGGTTCCTGCGGCAAAACCGTTTTTCAGAAAGGTATTCCAAGCTTCATCAGAGGAGTCGCCGGAGTAGGCATTGAAGCTTGTGCGTACAGCCGTAAGGGAATCCGAGCTTTCACCCGCCAACAGGGCAAGAATTTCCACTTGAGATACTCCGTTCCAAAGCGGAAGGATCATTGGTTGCACGGCACAGATTGTTCCGTCAAAGGTGCGGGAATCTCCCCAACGCTCAAGATAGTGAGCTGCAGGAACATGCCAGTGGCAGACCTTGCTGGTCTCGTCCACGAAGAGACCCAGATGCAAGGTCTGTGGAACGGTGGAGAGCAGGTTGGGAAAGTCCAGGTCTGGCTGCGCCGAATACACCGGATTGTTGCCCAGAATCAGAAGCGTCTTGATCGATCCTGCCTTGATGGCCATGCAGAGATCAGTGAGGGAAGGGCCGGGGGTGCCATTTGTCTGGCCGGCTTTGATCGTAGTGCCGAGATTTCCGAGTGAGGAGTTGATCGCAAGCGCCAGAATCTGGCTAGCTTTGGTCTGCTGTGGACCTGCGATCACTATGCTTTTTCCTCGCGCAGAGATGAGGTCATCAGCAACCCCGTTCATCCAAGAACGCCCGTAATTATCAAGGTTTGTTAATTCCTGTGCCCCTGCTGATGTGAGGAAAGTTGTGCTAAGGGTAGCCAGATTGGAGTCACCTGTCTTTTTAGCGATGATGCCGGCAAGTGTGGCCGTAAAAGTTCCTATTTCGCTTGAGCGGATGCGAATGCGATGGTCGGCCATGCCGCCGGTGAGGCTGAAGTGATTTTCAGCCACATAGAGCCGATTCATGCTCTTTCCAGGATTTCGGCGCTGAGCGAAGCCCTTTGCAAATCCTAGTCCCGAAGCAGAAGGGTTTAGAAAGTCGCTATCTAGAGAAAGAATAACGTCAGCGCTCCCAAAATTATAGATGGGTTTGACTCCTGCACCCAAGGATGCCGCCACGGCAGCTTCGGATTCACGCATGGAGATTGCCTCATCAGCTACCCAGATTAATTTTGGAAACTGTTTTGAAATCGAAGCGTGAAGACGGTTGATGGTGGGTGAATGTTCTCGTCCTACGAGTATGGCCACTCCTTCGCCGCCGTTTGCGCTAGCTTTAGCCCTGATATCGACGATCAGGTTGTCGAGATCTGAACGTGTGGATGTTACGGCGTTGAAAGTGATCTCCTTGGAGCGGTTCGGGTCGTAGAGATCAAGGATGGAAGCTTGGGCAAAGGCATCAGTGGAACCGTTGCTAGCAGGGTGAAGTGGATTTCCCTCGACCTTTGTGGGACGGCCGTCCGAGGTGGTTACGATCAGGGGCACCGCGCCAACCGGTGAGGGCATGGAGCTTGCGTAATAAAGGAACTTGCCAGGAATCGTCCATTCGGCGCTTTTGGCAAAGGGAACCAGATGTGCTTCCGGACGACGGCAACCTGTCAGAGCGGCCCCTGACAGGGCAGTGGCTGCACCCATGAGGCGCATGAAATCTCGACGCGAGAGTCCGGAGGATTTCTCTTCTCGGCCGGAAGCTGAGTCTGTGAACTCTAGGCCAAGATTTTCTGTGAAAGCTGTGGAATTTTCGCGCTCGTTAAGCGAACGCCAGAGAGTGGGTCTGGCATCACGCACAGGATGTGGAAAAATCTTTTTCATCGGTGGCATCCTCCGCAGTTGACTGGTGGATTAACCTTCCACTCCTCTTTAAATTTCATACCCATTTCAAGTTGGTCGGAAGCTGTTGCAGGATGCCAAGACATATTGAATATCTCAGCGGGGGGGCGAAGGAAATTTTCCGGGGCGCGATGACAGTCCAAGCACCACTTCATGCTCAGGGACTCCGCTTCGTAGACCACGCTCATCTCGTTGACCGCACCGTGACAGCTGTAGCAACTCACGCCTCGGTTTACGTGGACGGCATGGTTGAAATAGGCGTAGTCGGGCAGTCTATGAATCTGCACCCAAGGAATAGGTTGGCCGGTTTTCCAGCTTTCTCGAACGGGTGCCAGGCGGGGGCTGTTGGGGAGGATTTTTCCCTCTCCATGGCAGTTGATGCAAGTTTGGGTCGTCGGGAGGTTGGAATGAGCAGCAACTTCCACAAAGCTGTGGCAGTAACGGCAATCCATGCCCAACTGTTTGACGTGCAGTGCGTGTGAGAAGGGAACCGGTTGGTCGGGTTGGTAGCCGACGCGTGTGTACTTCGGGGTGAAGTAGTACCAGATACCTAGGGTCAGGGGTGCTCCCACTGCCAGCACGCAGACGAGCAGCTGTAGCGGGAACCAATTGACCCAACGGGGAAAGAAATTCGACATCTGGTATTAGAGATCGCCCGGATGGAGGATTCTCAGGCGGAAACAGAGTAGAAAGTCAGCGGCTGATGGCAAGGAATTTGGTTTGAAAAATCACATTCCCCGAATCGAGACAGGAAATCCCGCCACCTCTCCTTGTCATGATTCTGCCCTCGCCTCGGTCATCCATGTCTTTTAGTTTCCCTTGGATGAATCTCCGGTCTTTTTTTCTGTTCTTGGTTCTTTTGCTCCAGTTGTTGCACAACCTGCAAGCTGCCCCCCTGCCCCAGCATAACCTTCCAAAGGTTTCGCTAGCTCTCGGTACCAATACCCTCTCCGCTCAAGTAGCTGCCGATGATCGATCCAGGGAACTCGGTTTGATGGCTCGCAAGCAGCTTGATTCTGACGAGGCAATGGTTTTTGTCTTTCCTCAACCTCGTTCCGTCAACTTCTGGATGAAGGATACTCCGGTTCCCCTTTCAATTGCTTATATCTCTGCATCCGGAAGAATTCTGGAAACGCACGAACTCAAGCCTCTTGACGAGACTCCAGTGCCGAGCGCTTCAAGTGCCGTAGTGTATGCTCTTGAGGTCCCACAGGGATGGTTTGCTTCGCATGGTATACTTGCGGGTGATCAGATCGCCGGTCTGCCTTCGCCAAGCATTGCGAAGTAAGCGTGCAAAAATTCCCCCGCTTTCTAAAAAGGAAAGCCGGGGTTTTTATTTAACTGGGTGTAGGGCGAAGAGACTCAAAGAATCCGTTCGCATTGATCTTAGGGACGCCGGATGCTCATACTTTGAGTTCCTCATTGGTTTGGGCGTTCGCGATGGAGAACTTCTCCACATGGAGCGTGGCATCCGAGCGGAAGATAAGGCGCCCAGCATATCTGCGCTCAATGTCGATTAGGAGTTCCTCGTCCTCGGTGCGGAGTCTGTTTAGGAGTTCTGGGTGGACGGTGACGCGGAACTCATGAACATCTTCCTGATGCCGTTTCATGAGCGTGTGCAGAGCCCTCTGGAGTTCGACGCTCATGGTCATGGAACTCTTCACGACTCCTTTGCCGTGGCAGTAAGCGCAGTTTGTGTAGAGGGAGCTGGATAGGCTCTCTTGTGCGCGTTGTCGGGTCATCTCCATGAGGCCTAGCGGGGAGATTGGAAGGACATGCGTGCGTGCCTTGTCCCGTCGAAGGCGGTCGCGCATCCTCTGGTAGACGGCCTGCTGGTCCTTGCGGTTCTTCATGTCGATGAAGTCGACAACGATGAGTCCTCCGATGTTGCGGAGACGGAGTTGGCGGGCGACCTCGTCGGCAGCTTCCATGTTCGTTTGGAAGAGGGTCTTGTCCATATCCTTACTACCCTTGTTCCTGCCGGTGTTAACGTCGACAGCGATCATCGCCTCTGTCTCGTCGATGACAAGGTAGCCACCGCAAGGCAACCAAACTTGGCGGAGGAAGGCGCTGTCGATCTGCGCTTGGACGTCAAAGTTATCGAAGATGGGTTTTTGACCGCTGTAATGATGAATGGACTTCTTGGCGCGTTTGGAAATCTGCCCCACTAGTTCCTGCATGCGTTCCGCCGCCTTGAGATCATCGACATGAACCGCATCAACGTTTTCGGTGAGCAGGTCGCGCACAGTACGGTCGATCAGATCTGGTTCTAGGATGAGTGTGCTGGCAGCAGGTTTCTCGGCCATGCCTTTCTCAACCTCACGCCACTGGTCAAGCAGGAAGCCTAGGTCGCGCACGAAGAATCGGGCCTTCTGGCCCTCGCCTGCCGTGCGGATGATAATGCCCATCCCTTCCGGGAGGGTTAATTCGGTGAGGATCTTGCGGAGACGCGCGCGCTCCTTGGGATCTTCGATTTTGCGAGAGATACCGCACTGGTCGCTGAAGGGCATCAGGACCATGTAGCGTCCTGCCATGGATATATTGGTGGTGATGCGCGGTCCCTTGGTGCCGATCGGTCCTTTGGTCACCTGGACCATGATTTCACTACCGACCGGGTAGACGATAGGGATGTCTTTGGCTGTGAGTTTTTTCTTGGAGGGAGCTTGTTTTCCAGCCCTCTGGACGGCCTCAATGCCGCTGTCGAGTGCTGCAGGAATAGCATCCCAGAAGTGGAGAAATGCGTTCTTCTCAAAGCCGATATCGACGAACATTGCCTTGAGTCCATGCTCGATATTGCGCACCTTGCCCTTGAAGATTCCACCCACGATGTTGCGCTCACTGTCACGTTCGATGGAGTACTCTTCAAGTTTTCCATCCTCAAGGACGGCGACACGTTTTTCTAATTTTTCGCAACTGACGACCAACTCGATGCGGGGGCCGGTTTTTTTTACGCCCAAGAGGCGTTTGACTGTTTCTATGATACTCATTTTTTAGTGATTGAATTATGGGTTTAGGCTGAAGGTTGAAAAGTGATGACTTTGAATTGTTGGTGAAGGGTGCAATTAGTGGAAAAATAGAACGTTGGGAAGTGGTTGCTGATGCCAAAATGGGTCTCTTTTGAAAAATTGTCGGAATGTTTCTCTCACTTGATAGTCTAACAGCCTTTCCGCTAATAGGTTTTCGTTTGGATTAGTTTGATTGTTTGGGGACGGCGGAGCGACCGCCCCCCAGAAAGTTGAAGAATTTCTGAAGTCCCCCCTGCTGTCTTGGTTTGTTATTAGCCCGTCCTTGGGCGTCTGCATCCTCCTTGATGTCCGGCTTCGCCAAAGGGGGCACCGAGTTTCCGTCACCGCCGCCTGTAGGGGAAGTGGCTTCGACAGGTGCATCCACGGCATCAGTCTCCGTCCCATACTGGGATGGGAATTCCTTGCTAAAATCGACACCGCTGATCTGTTGAAAATTCCCCAATCCCGGCGTCAGGAATTCGAGTTTGACCTCCTGACCGTTTTCCATGGCCAGAATCTGCTCGAGGATTTTGGAAGCAATGGGAGCTGGAACGGAGCCGCCCGACTTCCCGCCTTGGACGAAGACGCAAACGACGTAACGAGGCTTGTCGTAGGGTGCAAAGCAGACAAACCATGTGTGGTAATCCTTGATGCCGTTTCTCCAGAACTGTGCGGTTCCGGTCTTTCCTGCGACCACAAGATCCTTGACCCGAGCCTTGCGGGCGGTGCCATCGCTATCATTGACAACTTTCCACATACCCTTGCGGACTTTCTCGAACTGATCGGCCGTGATTCCCCCTTCCTTTAGGATATCGCTATGGACCTTCACCGGTTCATCCTTCAGGATGGCACCATCTTGGGCAACGACCTGTTTGATGAGATGAGGTTCATAAACAATCCCTCCGTTGGCAATT
Source organism: uncultured Spartobacteria bacterium (assembly GCA_903847935.1). Taxonomy (GTDB): domain Bacteria; phylum Verrucomicrobiota; class Verrucomicrobiia; order Chthoniobacterales; family UBA6821; genus UBA6821. The sequence goes on from CAINEX010000111.1 coordinate 25,420, forward strand.
GTTGCGGCCACAACAGACATTTGAAGAGGCGTGGCGAGTACGAATCCCTGTCCGATCGCGGTGTTGGCGGTGTAACCCGGGCTCCATCGCTCACGGGGGTAATTCTGGGCTAGCCAAGCTGTTCCGGGCATGACCCCGGTTGCGACATTGTTCAGTGGAAGATCAGATTTCTGACCTAGACCGAGCATGCTGCCGACGGCATCGATCTGGTCGATACCCGCTGCATTTCCATACTGGTAGAAGAAGGGGTCGCAGGAATTTTTGAGCGCCGTACTCAGGTCCTGACGACCATGTGGGGGAAGGGGAGGCTTTGCTGTAAGCACCCAGCATTTCATGAATTTATCACCGTATTGAACGCCGCCCGTACAGTCGAACTGCCTGTCAGAGATTCCGGCCCTGATTCCTGCGAGTGCGGTGCAAAGTTTGAAGGTTGATCCGGGCGCGTAAGCATTCACCGCCCTGTTCATAAGGGGGTCGGTCTGATCCTTGGCGAGTTTGTCCCAATCAGCTTTTGAGATGCTAGGGACAAACTGGTTGGGGTCGAATGAGGGTACCGAAGCCATGGCCAGGATCTCGCCGTTGTTCGGATCAAGAACGACTGCCGCGCCCCTGCCGACGACACGCAACGCCTTCTCCACGATATACTGGATACGTGCATCGATTGTCATGCATACCTTGGCCCCCTGCTTGGGTTCGATCCGCGATGTCTCCCCATCAATGACCCCGTGAGCATTGCGCTGAAGAAAGCGTGTCCCGGCGGTGCCTCTCAGCTCATCATTATAGGCTTTTTCAATCTGTGCCTTGCCCTCGACATCAGGTTGATAAAAACTAAATTGCTCCGCCTCTTCCTTGTCGACCTTTGTTGGGACACCGACATAACCGAAGAGGTGTGCTGCAAGGGCTCCGTAGACATAATGCCGCACCGGTTTAAGCGTTACCGTGACGCCGGGAAGGTCGAGATTGTTCTCGCTGAAGCGTGCCATGGTCTCAAAGTCGAGGTCTTGGCGATAGACATAGGGAACTTCTGAGTTGTCGCGGAAGTGAGCCTGGAGCTTGTGACTGTTGTAGTCACCTGCGAGGCCGAGTTTTTCGAGGCGCGGAACAATGGAATCATTCACGATCTTGACGATATCGGGTTCCTCCTTGTTGACGGGCATGCCGTGATCAAGTCCTCGATAGTGTCGGACGGGAACCGAGTCATATTTTTCTCTCCAAGCCCGGACGATGTCCGGAAGATAGAACTCAACTTCCATGCTGGCTCGGTTCTCAACGAGAGGCGTGCCTCGCCTATCGCAGATTTCACCGCGCACGGCGGGGAGTCTGATGGTCAATTGAGAGTGACCCTTGATTCTGGCCTTGTAATCAGCACCCTTGTAGATTTGGACATACCACATCCGCGATAAAAGAAGGCAAAGTGCGATTGTCAGGCACGCTCCGAGGATCAGGAGCTTACGGAGGTATTCGTCTGGAACTTTCATTACCTCAAAGATCGTAGGGCACCGGATTATTGGCTGATGATCCTTCGGAAGTGATGGGAACGAAAGACTTCAAGAGTAAATATAGCATGGGGGCGAGTAGCAGGGAGGCTCCGCCAGGAACCGCCACACGCGTCAGAACGTCGATGCTTAAAGGGAGCCCCCCCCTTTTTGCACAGATCATCAGGAACTCACCTCCCAGCATGGTGATCGTCACCAGGAAGCTTCCAAGGGCATGGAGTTCCCATCGCAAGCCATGGGTAATCTCTCCGGTCATCTGTAGGGCAATCGTCCAGCAAAGAAAGAAGACAATCGCGGGTGCGAGACCGTTTTCAGCCTGTCCTGACTGGAATTGAAGGAGTATCAACCCTTGTATCAGAGCGGTGGCCAATGCAAAGAAAAGGGCCGGAATAAAAGGAAGGGCTAGTGCCCCGAAGCAAAAAAGGACTGGAAGGAGTTGGATGCGTTCCTGGGCGGGCGGAAGGATGGGGAGAAAATCCTGAACCACTACCACCACCGGCAGCAGGCACAGCAGGAGTATCAGAAACAAAGTTCTCATTTGCCTCCTGTGACGATGAAGACTTCCTCGAGGTTATCCAGATCAGCCGTTGGTTCGAGAGTTGCCTCGCCATCGAGTTCGCGGGGGTGAAAACTTTTCACCGTGCCAAGCGCTATGCCCGAAGGAAAGACGCCTCCGCTTACCCCAGCTGTATACACTTTCTGTCCCGGTTGAAGATCGGCCAATTTGCTGAGGAAAGTGAGTTGAAGATCCCCGTTTCCGATCCGTGGTCCCGCACAGATTCCCTGTTCCTTGGTTCCCTCGACTTTCGCCGCCACTTTGCAATTTTCGTCGGTGATGAGCAGGACTTCCGAAATGTTATCCGAAACCGTGGTTGTCTTGCCAATTAGCCCCCGGTCAGTGATTACGGGCATGTCGGTGCTGATGCCATCCTTCGTGCCCCTGTTGACCTTGACGGTATTCCACCAGACTCCCGCGTCGTGGCTAAGGATGGTTGCGGGAACCAGGAGGAACGAAGAATGCTCACGATAACCGAGCACTTGCCGTAGATGGTTGTTCTCCTCCAGGAGGTCGCGCAGACCATTGTTTTCCGCTCGAAGGCGGCGGTTCTCGGCATCAAGACGACTGTATTCCGTCTCAAGCTGGTCGAGGGTTAGAAGATCCTTGCCAATGCTTCCGATGCTGCTTTTAACGGTGTGGCCTGACTGCGAGATCGGTGCTAGGAAACCAATGAGACTGGATTGCATCCGTGAAAGCGCTCCCGATCCGAGAAAACAAAAAAACAGGCCGGCTAGGGTAAGCAGGATGAGTGCGGCTGTCTGAAGCTTCTTCATGCCGGATGAATGATCGTCTTCCCTGACTGGGGAGCGAAGGTTGTCAGGCCGGTTGCGCCTAAATCCCTATTATCTTGCCCTGTCAGCGGCGGCGACAGCGCGGAGGAATTCGATTTCCTGCAGAGCTTTACCAGTGCCCTCTGCCACTGCGCTGAGGGGATCCTCAGCGATATGGACAGGGAGTCCCGTTTCCTCGGCAATGAGTTTATCGAGACCCCGTAGAAGGGCGCCGCCGCCGGCAAGAACGACTCCACTGTCAACCAGATCGGCCGAGAGTTCAGGGGGGCAGCGCTCAAGGGTTGTCCTCACCGCCTCAACGATTCTGGAGACTGGTTCCATCAGTGCTTCTCGGATCTCCTGGGATGTGATGGTCACCGTTTTTGGTAGTCCTGCAACCATATCGCGTCCCTTGACTTCCATGGTCAGTTCCTGGTCAATAGGATAAGCGCTGCCAAGCCGAAGTTTGATTTCCTCAGCGGTGCGCTCGCCGATCATCAAGTTGTAGGCTCTCTTGAGATACTGGACGATGGCATCATCGAGTTCGTCACCTGCAACGCGCACGCTACGGCTGATCACGATGCCGGCCAATGAGATGATGGCAACCTCGGTGGTACCGCCGCCGATATCGATGATCATATTGCCTGCCGGATCGGTGACTGGAAGCCCGACACCTATCGCTGCAGCCATAGGCTCCTCGATGAGGTAGACCTCGCGAGCACCGGCATGCATTGCGGAGTCTTTTACAGCGCGCTTTTCCACTTCCGTAATTCCGCTTGGAACGGCGATGACAACGCGGGGACGGACAAACCGCCGGTGACCGTGTGCCTTGGTGATAAAGTGTCGGAGCATGGCCTCCGTGATCTCAAAGTCCGCAATGACACCATCCTTGAGAGGGCGGATTGCAGTGATGTTGCCCGGGGTTCGGCCCAGCATCCGTTTTGCTTCATCACCGACTGCCAAGACGTGGGTGGTGCCAGCCTTGACTGCCACGATGGATGGTTCCCTGAGAACGATTCCGTGATCCTTAACATAGACCAAAGTGTTCGCGGTGCCGAGATCGATGCCTATGTCGCTTGAGAGAAATCCAAAAAGTTTGTTGAACATGGGTAAGTGAAGTTATTAATGGTGAAAAAAGAGGGAGAATTTTTAGCTCGGGAAGACAATGGAATAACGGCTCCCTTTTTCGATAGGAAGAGGTAAGCCGTCTGCGGTTGCCATCTATTGGCTATGATCTAATGCATAAAACCAAGTTCCCCGAGCGTCAAGCACCCCCTACGGGTAAAGGGGGAATTCGTGGATTCTTATGAGAGTCAGGTCGGCTTAGGGTCGATTTTGCGTGAGTTGGCTCAACTGCTTGCGTATCGTATGGGGACTTATGGCCAGTATTTTCGGTACTCTCTTTCGCGTTTCCACTTGGGGAGAATCTCATGGTGGCGGGGTTGGTTGCGTCATCGACGGATGCCCCCCTCGATTACCGATCACAGCCGAAGAGATCCAAGTCGAGTTGGACAGGCGCCGACCCGGACAGAGTGATATTGTGACGCCTAGGCAGGAAGAGGACAAGTGCCGCATTCTGTCGGGAGTCTTCCGCGGACAGACATTGGGTACCCCGATCATGTTAGCCATCGATAACAAGGATGCGCGTCCCTCGGCCTATACGGAAATGGAGACCATGTTCCGTCCCTCGCATGCCGATTACACCTATCAGACGAAATATGGAATCAGGAACTGGGAGGGTGGGGGGCGATCCTCCGCACGCGAGACCATAGGGCGTGTCGCGGCCGGTGTCGTGGCTCGAAAGGTGATCCAGTCGCTTCATCCCTCCTATGAGGTTGTTGCCTATGTCCGATCGATTCATGACCTTGATTCCCAGGTTGATTCCTCGAGTGTCACCACTGCAGGGGTCGATGCCACTCCTGTCCGTTGTCCCGATCTGAAAGCAGCCGAGAAAATGATTGATCGTATCAAGGAAGTCCGCTCGCGCGGAGACAGCATTGGAGGTACTATCGAATGTGTCGTTCGTGGAGTTCCTCCCGCGCTGGGCGAACCCGTCTTTGACAAGCTTGAGGCCGATCTCGCCAAGGCGATGATGAGCCTTCCTGCGACGAAGGGCTTTGAGATTGGCAGTGGTTTCGCCGGCACCCAACTTACCGGCAGCGAACACAACGACGCCTATGTGATCCGCGAGGGAAAAGTCAGCACATCCACGAACCGCTCCGGTGGTATTCAGGGAGGCATCAGTAATGGCGAGCAAGTCTTCTTCCGCGTTGCCTTCAAGCCCACCGCGACGATCGCAAAGATACAGAAGACTGTCACGGTCTCAGGTGAGTCTGCGGAACTTGCCGCTCGGGGGCGCCATGACGCTTGCGTTCTTCCTCGCGCCGTCCCAATGGTCGAGGCGATGGTGAACCTTGTTGTCTGCGACCACCTGCTCCGTCAACACGCCCAGAATGTCCTTCCCTGACGTGGCACCTTTGGCCGAAGCCTTCAGGGAACGACTTGCCGTCATCGCTGATCATGCCCATCGCGACAGGGATGAGGAGGGTCATCTTCAGCGGTTGATCGAGGTTTCCGAAAGAATTGATACCTTGATTGCGGCCCTCCCCGCTTCCGAACTCGACCCTCGGTTCGGTCACTATCTGGAGCGTCGCAGTTACGACAAGGCCTTGGCTTGGATCCAGAGCGGGGGAGAAAGCTGAAACGGACGTTCTTTCCCCATAAGTCCAAGAGACTTCTGTCTAACTGCCTTGTCTTTACCCGCCTTCATCACTCATTATTTCACGACATGGACTCCCTGATTCGCATTCTCAAGCAGAACTCTTCGATCCCCCGCACCGACCTTGCCCGCCAACTCGGTCTGAGCGAGGATGAACTGGCCTCCAAGATCACGAAACTCGAGTCTGATGGAACCATCCTCGGCTACCATGCCGTCATCAACCGTGAGAAGTGGGACACCGATGCGGTGACCGCCGTCATCGAGGTGCGCGTTACCCCGGAGCGTGAGGGTGGATTTGACCGCATCGCCAACCGTATTGCCGGATTCGAGGAGGTCCAGAGCGTCTACCTCATGAGTGGCGGCCATGACCTCATGGTCGTCGTCGAGGGAAGCAACCTTCGAGAGGTTGCTTCTTTTGTGGCCGACAAACTCAGCACCATTGAGGCTGTCCTGTCGTGCGCGACGCACTTCCGCCTCAAGACCTACAAGGAAAACGGCATGCTCCACGCCCTCGAGGAGGCACCCGAGCGCCTCTCGGTTACCCCCTGAGAGTGTCTCAAGTTAAGAACAATAGGCTCATGAGCAGTTCGCGCATCGCGGAGCACGTCCGCAACATTCCCCGCTCCGGTATCCGCGATTTCTTCGAGATCGTTCAGTCGATGAAGGAGGTTATCTCTCTCGGAATCGGTGAACCTGATTTCGTTACCCCGTGGCATATCCGTGAGGCAGCCGTCTATGCCATGGAGAAGGGTAAGACAGGCTACACTTCGAATCTTGGGACTCCGCGCCTGCGCCGTGCCATCGCGAAGTATGTGGAGCAGCACTTTGATGTGGAATACAATCCGCACGATGAAATTATCGTCACAGTCGGCGTCTCCGAGGCTATAGATCTGGCCCTACGGTCCCTGCTCAACCCTGGCGACGAGGTGCTTTATAACGAACCTTGTTACGTATCCTACAGCCCGAGCATCCAGCTTGCCGGCGGTATACCAGTGGCTGTGGCGACTCGTGCCGAGGATGAATTTTCGCTCAAGGTTTCGGATCTTGGGAAGGCGGTCACCCCGAAAACCCGCATCCTGATGCTCAACTTTCCGACGAATCCTACTGGCGCCGTGATGCCACTGGAGGAACTTAGGAAAATCGCCGCTTTTGCAATCAAGCATGATCTCATTGTCCTGACAGACGAGATCTATAGCGAACTCACCTACGACGATGCACCCCATCACTCCATCGCCGCCCTCCCCGGGATGAAGGAGAGGACGCTATTCCTTCACGGATTTTCCAAGGCTTTTGCCATGACGGGATGGCGTATTGGGTACGCATGCGGGCCCGCCGACATCATCGAGGCAATGATGAAGATCCATCAGTATTCCATCATGTGTGCTTCAAACATGGTGCAGGAGGCCGCGATCGAGGCACTGGAGCGCGGTCAGCGTAGCATGGAACGAATGAAGGAGGAATACCGCCTCCGCAGGAACTACATCGTCTCTTCTCTCAACGAGGCGGGCTTACGCTGTCATCTTCCCAAGGGGGCCTTCTATGTCTTTCCCGACATTCGTATCACGGGACTTAGCAGCAAGGAGTTTTCGCTGAAATTGCTGGAGGAGAAAAAAGTCGCCGTGGTCCCCGGAACAGCCTTTGGTCCAAGTGGAGAGGGGTACGTTCGCTGCTGCTACGCCACAGCGATGGATCAGATCAAGAAGGCCTGCACTCATATTTCGGACTTCGTCCGTAAATGATACTTGGAGTTGAATTAGGGCGACCTTGTGGTCCTCAGTCTGGCGGGCTTCGATCCCATGAGCACAGCTCTAAATCCACGAAATATATTCCCCTGAAGGGGAGCGCTGCGAAGTGTGAAGTGGCGACCCTAACGGGATTCGAACCCGTGTTACTCCCGTGAAAGGGGAGTGTCCTAGGCCACTGGACGATAGGGTCAGTAGGATTTTCAGTATTCAGCAGCAGCCCACTCTGTTCAAGCTGTATCGCTTGGCTTTTGTCATGGAATCAAAAGTCGATTGATCGCGGAAAAGGCCATGACCTTGAGTGGAGTAACTTTCCATTCTCTTCTGAGAAAAAAAGGCCTCAGTTTCGAACTAAGGCCTTTTTCAAATGAGTCCGCACGAGCGGAGTCTCTGATTGAGAGACTAAAATCCGAGTGGGCGAATCTTCGTCTTGGACGCCCCCTTCTTCAAGGAACCCTGATGGGTTTCAATGAAATCGCGAACCGCACGTACGACAACATCACTGAGAGTGACATCGGCGTGATCGGCAATGGCCTGTAGTAGGTCTTTTTCGTCCGTGGGAATGCGGACTGTCATGATTCCGTCGCGGCGTTTCGGAATGGGATGAATTTATTAATATTCGCACTCTTAACAAGTTGAAAACGCCATTTACTTAAAAAAGTCCCGCTACGAAGCATCACATCGGCAACTCCAATATACCAAGTAGTGGGCATGTCGATATTTCGAATTTATTGCTTTGTGTAAGATTTAAGATTTCATCTCTGAGTTATTAGAACTCTGAGAGGGGCAACTCGGGTTAGTTGGGATGGATTGTATCCAACGATAGAAGCAGACTAATCAGTCTTTTTCTAAGTACGGATTGTCAGGAGAGCACGTCATGAATTGAGCTGATTTTAAAAGCCTCCCGATTGAA
>CAINEX010000112.1 GCA_903847935.1 uncultured Spartobacteria bacterium
TGATCAAGGGTGATAAAACGGTGAAGCTGCCCGGTCAGGTCTGGGGGGGGATGTCTGCCGAAGCCTTCCGGTGTCTTATAGCTGATGATGAAAAGGGGGCAAAGGATCTGGCAGCAGCTACCATGACTCTGATTGCCATCGAGCAGGAGAAGCGTGCAGCTGAAAATGCCAAGAAGCATTTCACCGGCCCTCCAGATACGCCGGTTGGTGCCGCGGAACTGGCTCATATTTACGATCTGATCTTCAAATGGCTGACTCCCGAGCAGCACCGGATCATGCATGATGAACTGGCCAACGGCTCGTGGCATAATCCCCATTATGGAAATTTTGAAACCGCCACTTGGGCGCGTTCCACCTGGGCGACATTTTGCCATCATATTCTTCCCCTAATGGCCATCGAAGGGGAACCGGGTTGCAACATGATCAAGCTGGATGCCTGCTACCGTTCATGGCGCAACTACATTAACTACAGCATCAACCGAACCGGCTGTATTTATGAGGGCGAGGGAAAGCTGGTCCTCGGTGCAGGAGGCATCATGGCTCTCTCTCAACGTCCACGCTACGAATGTCTCGGAGCTCATCCTCACCTTCGCCGATGGGCTGACACATTCCTTCCTCATTCGGCAAATGCATCAGGAGATGGATTCTTAGGCTTCGATTTGCTGGCCAATGCCCATGGCCGGCCCACTTCAGTGGACATCATGCTGATGCGTTACCTCTATCCCGATGACAAACGCATCGAATGGGCTTACCGGGAAATTCTCGGCCCCAATTATGAGAATTTGCCAAATAATGTGCAGCAATGGGCGCAGATGAATAATCTGCTCTTTGGAGCTATCTTTGGTACGGACTATTCCAAAGGACCCATCGACCCCTCGACGCTTGGTCTTGGCAATACTTTCTTCGATGGAGAGCGGGCGCTCGTGATGAGTCGGAGTGACTGGTCCACCAATGCCCTGCAATTCACGATGCAAACCCGCGCCGTCAGCGGTGGTCATCCCTATCCAGACCGCAACTCCATTCAGGTGATCGGTGCGGGACGCACCTGGTCCTCGGTGAATGGTGAGGAGATGTTCGACAATAAAGCGCAGAGCACCGTCATTATCGACGGAATGCCGCAATCAATTGATGTTCCGGGGCGTTTTGTGGATTTCAAGGATGAAACCAATGCCACTTTTGTCGTGGGGGATGCCAAATACAATTGGGACTGGAACTGGGAGAGTGTCGATTATAACCATTCCGGCAGAATTTACAAAGTACAAGAGGGTAAGGATGGGATCATAGAAAAGTCCGTGCGTCCTTTTGCCGAAATCGAGCCTCATTGTGCTGCTGATTTCCATCTGAACCATCAGGATGATCCTGCTGAGAGGATACCTCTGGCACGCCGTCCCTTCTGGATGACAGGTGGTGGCTTGATGGATCCCGTCGCAAGGGTACCGAACTATCCGGTGCAGAGGGCATTCCGTACCGCAGGGCTGGTTCGTGGAAATCACCCTTATCTCCTCATCCTGGATGACATTCAGAAAGATAACGCCATTCACCACTATGACTGGCAGTTGCAGCTCGAACCAGATGTAAAAATCGATAAAATCACCCCGCTTTCTGCCTCGAATGGCGTCTGTGACATCATTCTCACAACCGACGGAACCTCGAAACGCCCTGTTCCAGCGGATTCGGAACTGCTGATCAGGGTACTTCAACGCAATCAGGATCCCTCCAAGCCTCTGACTAATGGTATAGCCTATTTCGAGGACCAAAAATTGGGCAAACATAACAAGCTGGTGCATCGCTTGATCGTCCCCTCAGATAGTGTTGCCCCGGACTACAAGGTTCTCATCTTTCCCCATCAAAAAGGGACTCCGTTGCCTCAGACTACCTTGAGCGCTGACGGGAAGAGCCTCTCGGTGAACTGGCCGGATCAGCAGGACACTCTCAGCTTCTCCAAACAGTCGATTGGTAAAACAGATCTCTCCATTGAGCGGAGTCTGCCCACTCCCGCAAATCTGATGCTTCTCAA
>CAINEX010000113.1 GCA_903847935.1 uncultured Spartobacteria bacterium
GGTCGAGGCGCTCATCCTAGTGCTGATTGTGGTGTTCATCTTCCTCCAGAACTGGCGCGCCACCTTGATCCCGGCGCTGGCCGTCCCGGTGTCTCTGGTCGGAACATTCGCACTCTTCCCACTCTTCGGTTTCTCTCTCAATACCCTCTCGCTCTTCGGCCTTGTGCTGGCGATCGGACTGGTCGTTGACGATGCGATCGTGGTCGTCGAGGCGATTGAGCATCATATTGAGGAGGGACTCTCCCCTAAGGATGCTGCTGCCAAGGCTATGGAGCAGGTGACCGGTCCCTTGGTCGCCACGGCGCTTATCCTCTCTTCAGTCTTCATTCCGACGGTCTTCTTGCCTGGTATCACCGGCGGTCTCTATCAGCAGTTTGCACTAACCATTTCGATTTCTGTCATCATCTCAACATTCAATGCCCTAAGTCTGAGTCCCGCTCTTGGAGCCCTGCTCCTGCGCCCGCGCAAGGAGGTGGGGGGACCCCTTGGTGCATTTTACCGAGGGTTTAATCGTGTCTTTGATGCAGGTCGTAACAAGTACATCGGGGCCTGTAAATTCCTGCTCCGTAAGTCTTTCATCGCCGCCTTCCTGATCCTCGGGATGGTCCTGCTTTCCGGATTCTTCGGATCAAAGCTTCCGGGATCTTTTGTCCCTGAAGAAGACAACGGCTATCTCTACGCCTTCTCTCAGTTGCCAAACGCCTCCTCTCAGCAGAGGACCGATGAACTCTCCAAGCAGGTTGCTGGTATCGTTAGCAAGATCCCGGGTGTTCAGCATGTGACGACGATCGTTGGTTTCAATCTCCTCTCCGGTGTTCAGAACACTTATAGCGCCTTCTACTTCATCACACTCAAGCCTTGGGAGGAACGTAAGGGGCCCGGAATGAATGCCTTCGGTCTCCTCCGGACCATTAACCAGAAGATTGCCCCACTTCCCGGAGCGATCAACTTTGCTTTTCCGCCTCCAGCCATCCCCGGCATCGGCACCTCTGGTGGCACGACATTCATTCTTGAGGATCGTCTGGGAACCGATCCGACCTTCCTGCCTACCAACATGGCCAAGTTCATGGCGGCTATCAAAAAACGCCCTGAGATTGGCTCGGTCACGACAACCTATCTCCCCTCAGTTCCGCAGGTCTCCATGACCATCGACCCCGCCATGTGCATGATGCTCGGAGTTGATCTTCATGAGGCTTACTCGACGCTTCAGGCCTTCCTTGGAGGCGTACCGGTCAATTACTTCAATCGCTTCAATCTCCAGTACTACTGCTACATTCAGGCGGAGGGCTCTTCCCGTACCGATCCCAAGGGTGCTTCGCTCTTTTATGTCCGTAACAAGAATGGGGATCCGGTTCCCCTTTCTAGTCTTCTCAGTGTGAAATCCATCACCGGACCCGAATTCGTGATGCGCTTTAATATGTTCGATTGTGCCCAGATCAATATCAACGGAGCTCCTGGAGTAAGCACGGGTCAGGTGATGAAGGCGCTTGAGGAAACCTTTAAGGAGACAATGCCTCCGGGAATGGGATTCGATTACTTCGGAATGTCCTTTGAGGAGAAGCTGGCAGCCCAAGGAATCCCACCGGGAGCAATCTTTGCACTCTCGCTACTCTTTGTCTTCCTGATCCTTGCAGCTCAGTATGAAAGCTGGTCCTTGCCAATCAGTGTCCTCTTCAGCACGCCGATTGCAGTCTTCGGTGCCGTGACGATGCTTTTTGTCCGAAAGATGGACAACGATGTCTATGCCCAGATTGGTCTGATCATGCTGATCGGTCTGGCGGCAAAGAATGCGATTCTAATCGTGGAATTCGCCAAAGAAGAGGTCGAGAAAGGACGTCCCATTATCGATGCTGCACTCGACGCCGCAAAATTGCGCTTGCGCCCTATCCTGATGACCGCCTTCGCCTTCATTCTGGGCTGCGTTCCTCTAGCTATCGCAACAGGATCAGGAGCTGTTTCCCGTCGTGTTCTCGGCTCGACCGTGGTAGGAGGCATGCTTGCTTCCACACTCATCGCCATCTTTGTCGTGCCGGTCTGCTTCAAATGGTTCGAGAAGAATGAGAAGGGTAACCCGGTCGGGTGATCTCTAGCTCGTTTCCATAGGTCCGGCATCTTTTCTCGAGACAAGCTGAATTGATCGTTTGTCTGTGAATCAGCGTGCATCGGGATTTTATTCCGTGCTATCCATCTTTCGTGAAAATCGTCGTAGCTTACTCCGGAGGTCTCGATACCTCTGTCATTCTTAACTGGATCAAGGAAAAATACTCCGCTGAGGTCATCGCTTTCTGCGCTGATGTCGGTCAGGAAGAGGAACTCAAAGGACTAAAACCAAAGGCGCTCCGAACAGGGGCATCGAAGTGCTATGTCGACGACCTTCAGGCTGAGTTTGCCCGGGATTTCATCTTTCCGATGATCCAGTCGGGCGCCCTCTACGAGGGGGAATACTTTCTTGGAACAAGCATTGCCCGACCCTTGATTGCCAAGAGGATGGTTGAGATCGCCAAGGCTGAGGGAGCCGATGCCGTGGCTCACGGGGCGACAGGCAAGGGGAATGATCAGGTCCGTTTCGAGCTGACCGCGGCGGCACTCTCGCCTGACCTTGAAGTCATCGCTCCCTGGAGAGAGGAGCGGTTTCGTAAAGATTTTCCCGGTCGCGCCGAGATGATCGAGTATTGTCGTCTTCACAAGGTGCCCGTGGAGGCCAGTGCCAAGAAGCCTTACTCCATGGATCGCAATCTTCTCCATATCAGTTACGAGAGCGGTATCCTTGAGGATCCTTGGTTTGATGCCTTCGCGCCCTCCAATAGCGGGATGTTCAAACTTTCCGTCAGTCCTGAGGCCGCGCCTGATAAACCCGAACTCATTACGCTGGATTTCATCAGCGGCAACTGTGTTGCCGTGAATGGAAAAAAACTCGATCCCCTCGGTGTCATGAAAACGCTCAATAAGATCGGTGGCCGTCATGGTGTGGGCCGTGTCGATATGGTCGAGAATCGCTTTGTTGGAATGAAGAGCCGTGGGGTCTATGAGACTCCCGGAGGATCTATCCTGCACTTTGCTCACCGGCAGATGGAATCACTCACGATGGATCGGGAAGTAATGCACCTGCGTGACGGTCTTATCCCCACCTACAGCACGCTTGTTTACAACGGCTTCTGGTTTGCCCCCGAGCGTCTAGCCCTTCAGGCACTTGTCACGGAATCACAGAAGAACGTGACAGGCACAGTCCGTGTGCGCCTGTATAAGGGAAATATCCTGGCAGCCGGTCGCAGGAGCCTAGTCAGTCTTTACCGCCCTGATATCGCAACGATGGAGGCTGATCCGACGCAGGCCTACAATCAGGGAGATGCAACTGGGTTCATCCGCCTCAATGCCCTCAGGCTCAAGGTGGCAGCCAAAGTTGCCAAGGGTGGAAAAAAGGTGAAAAAGGCTCCCGCCAAGAAGAAGCCCGCTCCAAGGCAACGGAAGTAAGAAGCCTCTCCCGCAGAGGCACAGAGGCACGGTGAGAGGGAGGTGGAATGTCGAACGACGAGATGTCGATCGTTAGGGCCAGAAGGCAAATAGGCCCTCAGGTGGGATTAGGTTAGAAGGTTAAAAGGATTAGAACGTTGGGAAGCTTAGAGAGGGAGTGTTGTTACCAGTCTTCTTAGAAATCCTCCGCGCCTCTGTGGGAGATGCTGCTCTTCAGAGCTAGCCGTCTTCCTGTTACCTGATGAACCCCCATCTTTCGGAGAGGGGCCAATAGACAAAGAAGCCCCTTCCGATCACGTTGCGCTCGGGAACAATCCCCCAGTATCGGCTGTCGCTGGAGTTGTAACTGTTGTCACCAAGGGCAAAGAAGGCATGGCCGGGTACGGTGAAAGTTTCTTCGGGAGTGGTGAGGTATTCCGCAGCACCGGGATTGGAGTAACCCCGATACCCGTTTTCGCAGCTCATCACACGTTGGAAAGGGTGGTTTTGTGCCTCCTGTCCATTGAGAAAGAGTTTGGGGGCTTGAATCCGAAGGGTGTCACCTGGAATTCCAGCCAGGCGTTTGATGTAGAACTGTGATCCAAGCGCCGGATCAAGATTCATTTCGATGCGTTGGATTCCCGTGGTCTTAAACACGAAGACATCGGCCCGGTCGGGGTTCCTGAACTGAAAGGTCATCCGATCGACGAAAACTTGATCCCCTGCCTGCACATACCCGTGAATGATGTTTTCCCCCTGCTCGTAGATCCGCCCCGGTCGAACCCCAAAATCCCTGGCAACAACATCTCTAGGGGCAAAGATTGAGTGGTGCCCGGCGGATGTCACGACATCGGTGAAGGTAAAGAAATTCAGCATGGTCCTCTCGTTGAGTCCAAGGACCTGTTCCCTTGCCGGAGCCTTGATATCGAGATGTGTGCGTCCCAGTTTGATGAAATCCACCGCTCTCTCCACCACCCCGGGAAGAGGCTCGTCCGAGGGATGACCGATCATCCCGTAGAGCGTCGGTTGCATGGAACCGGTCGGTATTTTAAAGGGCTTCAGGAAGAAGGCCTGAAAACCGATTGCCAGCGCACACGCGACGACAATGGCTTCGATATTCTCGGCCCAAGCAGCGTGTGGTCTTGCCGGGATCGCCAAGGAAAACTCCTTTTCCACCCTGTCCGATATGACCCTGATGGCCTCACGATCTTTCCGTTTTATGGCCTCTTTAAAATCTCGTAAGGTTGTTCCCAAACTCGTGCCTATTTTCGCAGGAAGGAGATCCCTGTGGAGGTGCAAGATTTTGGCTGCTCCCTGCTCAAGGTGAACGGCCTCTTTGAGGTAGGCAGGTGAAAAAAATCCCATAAGTTAAAATTTGATCCCTATCAGGATAGGGAATCGCACCCTCTTGGCAATCATTGGAGGATCACGACAAGGCTTGCCGAGAAGGAATGATTACGCCATGGTATTGAGTTCCCGATTCCACTTACCAGATCCTATGAATACCCGTTACATCGAAGAGGCCGCCAAGGTGGTCACCAATAAACAGCAACTCGTCAACATGGTCAGCAAGCGCGTCCGAGAACTCAATGCTGGAAGCCGTCCGATGGTGGAGACGGATCTCAGTATGGGACTTGCCGATGTCGCCCTTGCCGAGATTGCTGCCGGGAAACTCGGCACTGAAGTTTTCCCTGTGATCGAAGGGGAAGAACTCCAGATCGGCTAATCAGAGGGGACCGTCCGGAACAGCCGGATTCCTGACTCCGGAACGTTGCAATGGGTTTGGACATCGTCACCAACCGGAAGGCCTTCAGGGATTATGAGATCCTTGAAAAGTTCGAGGCAGGTATCTCTCTACTTGGCACCGAGGTAAAATCCCTCCGGTCGGGTCGTGTGGATCTCCTGGGATCCTACGCGAAGGTGGAGAAGGGGGGCGTTCTGCTCCTTGATGCCACCATCCAGGTTTACGAGAAGGCGAGCCACGAGACTCACGATCCGAAGCGTCCTCGCCCGTTGCTACTCAACAGGTTCGAGATTGATCGCCTTGCGGAACAGACCCTCAGAAAGGGGTTAGCCATTCCCGTGCTACGCATGTATTGGAAAAAAGGACGTGTGAAAGTTGAGTTGGGTCTTGGGAGAGGTAAGCATGCTGCTGACCAGCGACAAGACCTCAAGAAGAAAGCGGAGCAGCGAGATACGGACCGAGAGATAGCGCGTTTCAAACAGGGCAAGCGGTAATGTCCTGAAAGAAACTTCCGCATCGTGAGATTGAATTTCCTTATTGCGACGTTTTCCCGCTGACAGCACCCTTTAAAGATGAATCCAACACCTGATGCCGAGCAACTCAAGATGGAGGGCGTGTTGCCTTTGGCGGATGATTTTATGAGCGAGGCGGCCTCGTACCCTGTGGTACCGGTCTGGATGGAACTCGTTGCGGATAGTGAAACCCCCTTGTCGCTACTTGCAAAACTGGGTGACAAGGAGCCCTCTTTCCTTCTGGAATCAGCCGAGCAGAGTGATTTGGTAGGCCGTTATTCTTTTGTGGGTTCCGGGGCTAGGATTGTGATCGAGTCACGAGGCAATAAGATCAGCATCAGCGATCGCAAAGGCCTTATCAAGTCGTGGAAGGCCGGGGATCCCCTGAAAGAATTGCAGTCCTTGATGGAGGGGTATCAGTGTCGGATTCATCCCGAGTTGCCGGGCTTCACGGGGGGCGCTGTCGGATATCTTGGTTATGATGCCGTCAGGAGGTTTGAAACATCCGTGACTCCCGCACCTCTCGATGATCTGGAACTTCCCGAGATGCTTTTTTTGGTCGCTGACACGGTGGTGATCTTCGATCACAAGCGCAGGAGCATCAAGATTGTGGCGTGCGCCTTCCCAGGGGAACTTGGGGCTGAGGCTTCAAGAGTTGAGGCAATCTGTCGAATCCAGGCAATGATGGTAAAGATATCCTCCGCCTCATCGCTGTTACCTTTTGCGCCAAAGACAAAATCCATCCATCTTCCCGTCACCAGCAACATGAGCCGGGAAACTTTTGAAAATGCCGTGACGGCTTCAAAGGAATACATCCGTGCAGGTGATATTTTTCAGATTGTCCTCTCCCAGCGCTTCTCGATCCCCTATGCAGGTGATCCGGTTCATCTTTACCGAGCCCTGCGTTTCATCAATCCATCTCCCTACATGTTCTGCCTGCGTCTTCCGGGTGGATTTTCCCTTGTAGGTAGTTCTCCGGAGGTTCACGTCAAGGTTGCAGACGGGGCGGTCACGATCAGGCCCATCGCGGGCACACGCAGGAGGGGCGAGACAGCAGAGGCCGACGAGGCTCTCCGGCTTGAACTCTTGAATGATCCCAAGGAGCGTGCCGAACACTTGATGCTTGTCGATCTGGCCCGTAATGACATTGGACGGATTTCAACGTTCGGAAGTGTCCGGCTTACCGATTTCATGTCGGTCGAGCGATACAGCCACGTCATGCACATTGTCTCGAATGTTGTTGGTGAACTGGCAGGTGGGCATTCGCCTCTGGATGTCCTTCGGGCAACGTTTCCCGCGGGGACGGTCAGCGGATCTCCCAAGGTCAGGGCCATGCAGATCATCAGCTCGCTCGAACCCACGTCACGAGGAGCCTATGCCGGCGCTGTGGGGTACCTTGGATTTGACGGTCAGTTCGATTCCTGCATCGCTTTGCGAACGGTCCTTCTCAAGGAGGGGGTTGCCTACGTTCAAGCGGGTGCGGGAGTCGTGGCGGATTCCACTCCCGAGGCCGAGTTTGAGGAGACCGTGAACAAGGCCATGGGAGTCGTTCGTGCCATTGAACTTGCGGCCTCAACGCTTTCCACACCGCCAGTTTCAAGCCACCAAAGCCATGATCCTAGTCATCGATAATTACGATTCCTTCACCTACAACCTTGTTCAGTACTTTGGTGAACTGGGCGCAGAACCGCTTGTCCGTCGTAATGATGAGATCACCCTTGATGAGATCACATCGCTTGCTCCCGATCGGATCTGTGTCTCCCCTGGACCATGTACCCCAAAAGAAGCCGGCATCAGTAATGAAGTGATCAGACAATTCGCGGGACGTCTTCCCATCCTGGGCGTCTGCCTCGGTCATCAGTGCTTGGGTGAAGTGTATGGGGGTGATGTGGTGCGTGCGGGTCGTCTGATGCACGGGAAGACTTCACCGATTCAACACAACGGGAAGGACCTTTTCCAGAATCTGCCGAATCCCTTCGACGCAACCCGTTATCACAGCCTTCTGGTTCGGAGGGAATCCCTTCCCGAGAGTCTGGAGATCACTGCTGAAACAGCAGAGGGCGAGATCATGGGACTGCGTCACAAGGAACTCCCTGTGTGGGGTGTCCAGTTCCATCCCGAGTCGATACTTACGACGCACGGGAAGGAATTACTCGCCAATTTTTTAAAGCTTTAAGTCTGATATTCCCCTATCGAACGGATACTGAGGGCGGTAGATATGGGGGGTGTAAGGTCAGACCTGTTTTTAGTTTTCCCCGCGCTTCTGCGTCCATGAGGGATAATTTTGTTGAATTAGCTCATTGAAAATCAGCCCGACCTCCCGCGCGCACGTTTCAACAGTGACATTTTTGGCGCCCTCGGCTTCCAGAGAAGTCATCTCGACTCCCACAAGCCCGCACGGGGTGATGTGATGAAAGGGAGCGAGGTCGCCGTTGATATTAATGGCAAATCCATGCATCGAGATCCATCGCCTGACGCCTACTCCGAGAGAGGCAATCTTCCGATCTTCCACCCAGACGCCGGTTTTACCCTCATGTCGAGTTGCTATGATTCCATGTCTTGCGCTCAACGCTATCAGTACTTCTTCAAGAAAGCGGAGGTAGGCGTGGAGATCTTTTCCGAAGAGTTGTAGATCAAGCACTGGGTATCCCACTAATTGGCCGGGGCCATGATAGGTGGCCTGCCCACCCCGATTTGTCCGCCGGACGGGGTGGGGGAGATGTTTCTCATCTCCCAGGCTTGTCTCATCTCTCATTCTTCCCATGGTGTAGACAGGATCGTGTTCAAGAAGGAGAAGATGATTCTCTTCAGATCCTGTGGTTTTTGATCGTACCAAGGATTCTTGCAGTTCTATCCCTTTCTCATAGGAGATCATCCCAAGCCATCGGGGAACAACGATCTCGTTCATTTTCTGCGGAGAAGCAGCTTTGAAGGAACGGGTGACGAGATCGTCCTCAGATGAGTCAATCCGATCGCCAAGGCATCCGCAGCATCACTGGGTGGTGTTTCGGTTAGTCCGAGAAGCGCCCTGATCATGAAGGTAACCTGATCCTTCGAAGCGGCTCCCTTGCCCACAACAGCCTGCTTTACCCTTTTCGGAGGATACTCATGAATGGAGAGTCCTTTCTGGGCGGCGGCCAGCACGGCGACGCCACGGGCTGATCCGAGAATGATAGCTGTCGCGAAACTCTGAACGAAAATCACTTTCTCAATGGCCAGGGCCTCCGGTTGATGACGATCAATCGCTGAGGCTAGTGCCTCATGGATGGCAATGAGACATCCTTCCTGACTGAGTTTGGGATGATTCTTTACCACGGAATACTCAAGGCAGCGGATTCGGGTGCCGACCTCCTCGAGAATTGCAAAGCCCGTTCCGCGAAGGGAGGGATCAACTGATAGAATCCGCATCGACAATCTTTAAACGTGTTTCGCCCAGTGAAAAAGAGGGCATCACGTATTCGTCCTTACGGAGCGGGGTATTCCCTTAGTGACCACCCTGAGGGGAGAAACCTCCAAGTGCCCCCGACCCCTCCCAACTGGCTGGCTTATTCCATGGGATGGAACTGACTGCCGCACTCGCCGGCGATGCAGTGCTATCCGAAGCTGTTTCGCAGCCCGATAAAAGAGGAACAACAAGTAGCAAGAGCGCAGAAAAGATTCTCATTGTGAACATGGAAATGTCAGCGGTCGGCGGTGTCAAAATCACTCTCCGGTCCCATGTAAATCACGGAATCGCCAGGTTGAACTGAGACCCCCTTTTTCACGCTGCTGGCGATGATATCAGCGATTGATGTGGAGGGCTCAACAGAGGTGATTTTAACCCTTCCGATCAGTTGGGAGTCACGTTTAATGAGCATCTCTGCATTGCTGACCACCCCGTTACGGTCTCCCAGACTGAGAACAACAAAGTTCCATGATGGATTGACCGCAAGAATCTTCCCTTCAAGCCCCTGCTTAAGGATTTTGTTGCGTCGTTGAGTCTCCCTCTTACGGAACTCACTGACTTGGGATTCCAGATCCTTGATTTTCTCCTTCTGGCTATCGTTGATGACCTGAAGTTCATTGTTGCTAGTCGTAAGGGCATCCAGTGAGGCAGTGCTGTTTGTGGAAGATGTGACTTTTTGTGCCTGGGTGAGGGCCTCCTCTTTTTGGGCGATTTGTTTCTTGAGATCATCGTTTTCTGCCAAGGCTTTTTCCTTTTGCGTCTGAAGATCTGAAATCTGTTCGGAAATCTTATTGGAATCGCTTCCCTGATTAGCCAATTGATCATTGGCTGTCTTGAGATCCGAATTAGCCACATCAAGATCCTTCTTAGCCTTTGCTAGTTCCGTCGCTAGTGTTTTGTACTTCCTTTCACTAGCGCTCTTTGCATCCTCAAGTTTAGTGGCGGCGTCTTTTGCCTCGATGAGCTTGTTCCGATTGACGTAACCAACGCCGACCGATGCGAGTGATAAGACCAACGAAAGGATGATGAGGGGTTTTTGCATCAGGGGAGTTCGGAAAAGATTTGTATAAATACTCCCTCCCTCAGTTTCGCTCAAGCTTCAAAACCTGAGTTATGGGATTGTTTTTAAAAATATCCTGACCTAAATTCTCCCTTGTCAGGGGCTATGGATGAAAGACCGGTGGACCCCGCCAGGGCAGGAATGCAGCAACGGCAGCCAGCTCTCTCTTGCCGTAGTCCTCTGACACTTTTTTCCTAAGTTGGATTCTTGCTTCCGATAGCGAAAAAAAACGCTAGAGATAGTGCATGCGTCACGGTCGTTTTGAAGAATCCATGTCTACCCTTCTGAGGGACTACGGAGAGTCGGTCTCTTTTGATTGGAGACTTTATCGGCATGATATAAGAGGCAGCATCGCCCATGCCCGTGCTCTTCAGAAAGCTGGTTTCCTGACTCAGGATGAGTTTGCCTCGATCGAGGTGGGTTTAAATACCATCGGAGAAGAGATTGCAGCCGGGAAGTTCACTTTTTCGACCGATTTGGAAGACATCCATATGAATATTGAGAAAGAGTTGACCAACCGGATTGGAGATGCGGGAGCCAAGCTGCACACGTCTCGCAGTCGCAATGATCAGGTGGCCACCGATCTGCGTCTTTACCTTCGTGATGAAATCGTTGCCCTTCAGTCGGGTGTGCGAGCCCTTCAGTCCTCCTTGGTCGATCTTGCCCATGCCAATGAGGATGTGCTTTTTCCCGGATATACTCATCTTCAGAGGGCTCAACCGATCCCGCTTGCCCATCACCTCCTCGCTTATGTCGAGATGTTTGACCGTGATTATGGTCGATTAGGAGATGTTGCCCTAAGAATGGATGAACTTCCTCTGGGCTCAGGAGCACTGGCTGCTTCCACGCTGGTTTTGGACCGTGATGCGATCGCCAAGGAACTCGGATTCTCTAGAGTCACCCAGAATAGCCTCGATGGGGTGAGTGACAGAGACTTCGCCTTGGAACTTCTCTCAGCCCTTGCCATTGTCGGGATGCATCTATCCCGACTTTCTGAGGACGTGGTTCTTTGGACAACAGCTGAATTTGGCTTTGCGTGCCTGAGCGATCGTCATTCGACCGGATCCAGCCTGATGCCTCAGAAGAAAAATCCCGACATCGCAGAACTGACCCGCGGCAAGACCGGTCGCCTCTATGGAAATCTCTTCCGACTTCTAACTGTTCTAAAAGGACTCCCGATGGCCTACAATCGGGACCTTCAGGAAGATAAGGAGGCAGTCTTCGACTCCGTCGATACCGCGCTGATGGCACTGGCTGTTACGGCCGAGATGATGAGAGCTCTTGTCATCAAGAGGGAAGTAGCCACCAAGGCGGCCAGCGACCCCGCTCTCCTAGCCACCGATCTTGCGGATGAGTTGGTACGCAGGAATATTCCCTTCCGAACGGCCCACGATCTCATCGGCAAGCTTGCCGCTGAGTCCTCCAAGACCGGGATTCCCCTGAATCAACTTCCCGAGGACTTGATCCGGGAACTCTGTCCGCAGCTCCTGATCGATTGGAAGTCGATCTTTGATCCGATCCGATCCCTCAAGGCGCGTGCCGCCATCGGTGGGCCATCGCCTGCGAATGTCTCGAAGCGACTGGCCCATTGGAAGAAGCTCCTGGGTTAGTTGGGCCAGGCGAGGGGGATCCATGGAACTGAGCAGGCTATTCTCATTTAGGGAGCAGGAGGACGAGGCTCGTCCCTTCATGGATCATCTTGGTGATCTTCGTGTCATGATTATCAGGATGGCGATTGTGTTGGTTGTGGCCATGGTCGGTGCCTTTTTCTTCCGGGATTTTCTGGCTGCTATCATTCAGAGGCCGCTGATTGCGGTTGATCCCGTTAGGGCTAGCTCACTGCAGTCCCTAGGAGTTGCCGACTCCATGACCATTTCACTCGAACTCTCTTTTTACACTGGGCTGATCATCTCCTTTCCTCTCCTGATCTTCCTGCTTGCCCAGTTTCTCTTTCCTGCTCTGAAGCCCTCCGAGCGTCAGATCCTCCTGCCGGTATCGGCCTTCGGACTCTTGCTTTTTTTGGGGGGAGTCTTGTTTTCCTATTTTGTGGTGCTTCCGGGAACGCTTGATTTCTTTTTCAAGGATGCAAAGTCGATGCACTGGACCCCGACCTGGACTGTCCGAGAGTATTACTCATTCACGACCCAGTTCCTGATAGCCTTCGGTGTGGCTTTTGAGATGCCAATGGTGGTACTTGCCCTTGTAAAGCTTGGATTCCTGACTGCGGAAAAGCTCCGGAAGACACGTGCTGCAGCCATCGTAACCATTTTCACCGTGGCTGCCTTTATCACTCCCTCTCCCGATCTGGTGACCTATCTCCTGATGGGGGGGCCAATGGTGATCCTCTACGAATTTTGTATTGTGCTCGCCCGATGGGTCGAACCGAAGACTGAGATTGGTGTGATTGGCTCCTAGTAGCGCCGTTGGTTCTGTTCTGTGGTCGCAGTATCATTTAAACGGTTGCTAGCACGTCCAAGCTATCCAGCCAAACCAGGTAAGCGGGTTTGAGGCTATGTCCCTGATACAGAGCAAGGTATCTGATATATAAAAAAAGGCCGTGTCCCTAAGGGCACGGCCTTTTTGTGAGTAGTTTGGAACCTTAGAGATCCGTTTTGATTCCGGCAGCCATGGCTGCGTGTTGCGCGTCGGTGCAGGGAGCGTTCAAAGGCACGTCGGTCTTTACCTCGTTTGCCGTGACGATTCCCTTCTCGAGCATGTAGGCCTCAACTTCCTCGCCGCTGATGTCAGGCAGCATGACCCCGTTGATCTCCACGCAAGGGGAGAGGGGTTGACCACTGCGCTGCTCCATCTCAAAGCGGAATGCCGGATTCTGGATGATGTCCTTCTCGGTGTAGGCAAGAGAGTACTTTGCCAAGACGGCACGTACTCCCTTGCTCCATCCGCAGGAGGTCTTCAGATAGGCTGTAATTTCAGGCTGGGACATTGAAGTGTGATGATTCGTGGGATTGCTGGAAAAAAGGACTATTTCTTTGACTCGCCCGGACGATACTCCTCCTCGGCGGCCTGTAGGGCTGCACCGAAGCTGACCATGTCCTCCCCGCTACGCACGGAATCAAGGGCCTCGCTCTCCTTGCGAAGTGCGTCCTCGCTGTATCCAGTCGCCTTGATGGAAAGGCCGAGACGACGCTCGGTCTTGTCGATCTTGATAACCCTTGCCTCGACTTCCTGTCCCGGTTTGAGGACATCCTTGACCTTCTCCACGCGGTCCTCGCTGATCTGTGAGATGTGAACGAGTCCGTCGATGTCGCCGGGTAGTTCGATGAAGGCTCCGAAGTTTGCAATCTTGGAGACGGTTCCCTTGACGACGTCACCAACCTTGAACTTCCCTTCGATCTCTTTCCAAGGATCTGTCTCAAGCTGTTTGACACCGAGGCTGATGCGCTGGTTGGCCTTGTCAATATCGATGACGACTGCGTCGAGTTCGTCACCCTTCTTGAGGATCTCACTCGGATGATTGATCTTCTTCGTCCAACTAAGGTCGGAGACATGCACCATGCCGTCGATCCCTTCCTCAAGCTCCACAAAGGCACCATAGGCGGTCATGTTGCGAACTTGCCCGCGAACCTGCTTGCCGATGACGTAACGCTGTTCGATCTCGTCCCATGGGTTGGGCTCGAGTTGGCGGACTCCAAGGGAGATCTTTTGATCCGCCTTGTTGACCCCAAGTACGACAGCCTCAATGTCCTGACCAAGGGTGAGGACGTCGGAGGGACGGACGATACGTTTGGTCCATGAGAGTTCAGAGACATGGATGAGACCTTCGATTCCTTCCTCGATTTGGATGAAGGCGCCGTACGGCATGAGGTTTGTGACCTTGCCGCTGAGCTTCTGGCCGATCGGGAAGCGCTCCTCGATGCGATCCCAAGGATTGGACTGGAGTTGTTTGAGGCCAAGCGAGATACGCTCCTTGTCCTTATTGATCTCCAAGACCACAACAGTGAGACGATCGCCCGGCTTGACGGCCTCGCTTGGATGAGTGAGTCGCGCCCAGGACATGTCGGTGATGTGAAGGAGTCCGTCGATGCCATCTAGATCAAGGAATGCACCGAAATCGGTGATGTTCTTGACCGTGCCCTCGACCTTGTCCCCTGCACTCATGGTGCCAAGGAACTGCTGACGGCGATCGCTGCGCTCAGCTTCGATGAGCTCGCGGCGGCTGAGGACAACGTTTTTACGATCCTCGTTGATCTTGACGATCTTGAAGTCGTAGGTGTTGCCCACAAACTGTGTGAGATCCTTTGGAGGATTGATGTCAACCTGAGAAGCGGGGAGGAATGCCTCGACACCGACGTTGACGATCAGACCGCCCTTCACGACCGATTTGACTCGGCCCTTGATGATACCTTCGGCCTCGAAAAGTTTGACGATCTTCGACCAGTTTTGGCGCTGGGAGGCCTTTTGTTTGGAAAGAATGACCATTCCTAGGTCGTTCTCAAGTCGCTCGAGGAGCACCTCCACCTCGTCACCGACGTTGATCTCCTCAGGGTTCTCAAATTCTGAGGCGGAGACGACTCCCTCTGATTTGTACCCGATGTCGATCAGGAATTCCTTGGGACGCTTCTCTAGGATGTGCCCCTTGACGATGCTGCCTTCACGGTAGTTCTTTACCGAGGCGGCGATGAGTTGCTGAAGTTCAGCCATTGTTGTTGTCATAACGTTTATTGATAACTTCTGCGGAGAGGTTGTTACCAACCTGTCCTAGCGTGGCTCCTTTACAGCGACGGCAGAAGAGCCGAAAAGAATAGCAATCCCTGCTTGCAGGGCAATGAATTTCTCTCACTATTTAGA
>CAINEX010000114.1 GCA_903847935.1 uncultured Spartobacteria bacterium
GACGGGGGCCTCGCAGACAGGGCAGAACTCCGGCATACGGAAGACTCTCTCCGTGCCGTCACGCTCCGCCACCAGAACGGCTGCGACGGCGGGGATCACGTCCCCAGCCTTCTCGACCATGACCCAGTCGCCGATGCGGAGATCCTTGCGAAGGATTTCCTCCTCATTGTGGAGAGTGGCGCGGGAAACGGTGCTCCCGGCCACGAGGACGGGCTCGAGTTCAGCCACGGGGGTCAGGACCCCGCTCCTCCCGACCTGTACCGTAATATCGAGGAGCCGTGTCCTCGCCTGCTCCGGCTCGTACTTGTAGGCAATCGCCCATCGGGGGGCCTTGCTTGTCGATCCGAGGAGGGAGTGCTGCCTGATGCGATCCACCTTGATCACAGCCCCATCAGTCTCGAAGGGAAAACCACGGCGGATGTCCCCGAGTTCGCGAATGGCCGCCATCACCCCTTCGGCATCGCTTGCAAGCCAGTGCTTCGGATTAACCGGAAGTCCCCACGCTTTCAGGTGGTCGAAAAATTGCTCCATCGTTTCGGGGAGGGAAAGATCCGCACCCGACTCATAACCACCATAGCCGTAGAAGACGGCGGCCAGCTTTCGCTCGGCCACGATGTTGGGGTCAAGTTGCTTGAGCGTTCCGGCGGCCGCGTTCCGGGGGTTGGCAAAGACAGGCAATCCCTGTTCGTCACGCTCGGCATTGATCCGGGCGAAGGTCTCCTTCGGGAGGTAGATCTCACCTCGCACCTCCAGGAGGGCAGGTGCATGTCCGTGCAATCGTGCAGGGATTTCCCGGATCGTGCGGATATTGCGCGTCACCTCGTCGCCCAAAGTCCCGTCACCCCGCGTGGCCGCGCGCACGAGGCGCCCCCTCTCATAAAGGAGTGCGATCGCAACACCATCCACCTTGGGCTCGATCGTCATCGAAATCTTCTCTCCGGGCAGCAGGCGCTGGAGCCGCTCCACGAAATCTCTGATTTCCTCTCCGGAATAAGTATTGTCGAGACTCTGCATCGGCACCAGATGCTGAACCTGCACGAAGGCTCCCTGAGGGCGCCCCCCCACCTTGTGAGTCGGGGAATCGACGGTTACGAGGTCGGGATGAGTCCGCTCCAGATCAACCAACTCCCGGTAGAGCGAGTCATACTCTCGGTCGCTGATCTCAGGCTTGGCCTGCTCGTAGTAAAGGCGGTCATGGTGGCTGATCTGACTGCGCAGTTCTTGGAGTCTCTCCTCCGGGGAGGACGGGGAGGCATCGTTCCGTGAGAAGAGATCGTCAGTGGTCATGTGGAGATGTCAAACTGATCACTTTTTTACCTCTCCTGAATAACTTTGAGCATCAAAAAGGCTTCCTGCGCGAAAAAAACCCGACACAAGGTCGGCAGACTTGGCACGGCCTGTGCTTTAACAATCTTGGTTTGTGGTTGCAGCCCGGTCGAAAAAATTACGGGATTCTCTGGGGGGGAAGCTCGATAAAACGGCCGGGCTGCTCTTTTTGGAGCGAATAAGAAGCGACTCCGATTTGGAGAAGCTAGGGAAGCCTCTCCCCGCGGATCAAGTCCTCCCAGCTCTGACGCTCCCGGACTAACGTGGAGGTCTCCCCCTCCACGAGAATTTCGGGAAGCAGGGGGCGGGCGTTGTAGGTCGAGGACATGACGAATCCATAGGCTCCGGAACTCATCAGGGCAACACGGTCCCCGGGAGCCAGCACCGGCATCTCGCGATCCTGGGCAAAGAAATCGCCGCTCTCGCAGACAGGCCCGACGACATCCACCTTCTCAAGCTGCTCCGATGGGGGTTGCAACAGGGGTTCTATCTCATGATACCCCTCGTAGAGAGCCGGGCGGATGAGGTCATTCATGCCGGCGTCAACGATCACGAAGTTCTTTGTCGGAGTCGACTTGCGGTAGAGCACACTCGTAAGTAGCACGCCGGCATTGCCAACAATGAACCGGCCGGGTTCAAACAAGATCCGAAGGCCCAGGGCCCGAAGCGGCTCGATCACCTCGGCCGCATAGGCCTCGGGGGCAAGGCGCTCGACCTTGGTCTCCACCCCATTCTCATCACTCCCCTTCCACCAGGCGGAGTCACCGCTGGAGAGGGCCCCGTGGTAGACGATCCCGACACCGCCCCCAATGCTGAAAAACTCAAGGCCATGCTTGGCCTTCAACTCAAGCACCAGCGGAGTGAGCTTGCCAACCGCCTCTGCAAAAGGGGGAGCCTTCAGGATCTGCGATCCGATGTGGGTCTGAAGTCCACGGATTTTCAGGTGAGGAAGCGAGGCCGCACGTTCGTAAACGGCCGCTGCACGGTCAAGACCGATGCCGAACTTGTTTTTGCTCTTCCCCGTGGAGATGTACTTGTGTGTCGGGGCGTCGACATCGGGATTCACCCGGACAGCGATCGGGGCGATCAATCCCGCCTTGGCGGCCACGGCATTGATCATTTCGAGCTCCTCCTCGGACTCGACATTGAAGCTATAGATTCCCTGGCGCAGGGCGTAGTCGATCTCGCCGGCTGTCTTGCCGACACCGGCAAAGGTGCATCGGTCGGCACGGCCTCCGGCCTTGAGCACCTTGAAGAGTTCGCCTCCGGAGACGATGTCAAAGCCAGCCCCTTCCTTCGCGAGCAGATTCAGGACGGAGAGATTGCCATTGGCCTTCATCGCGTAGCAGATCATGCGATCCCCCAAGGGAGAGAGGGCCAGGTCAAGACGGCGGTAGTTGGAGCGGATTGTCTCCGAAGAATAGACGTAAGCCGGTGTTCCCACCTCGGATGCCAGCGTGTTGAGATCAACCCCCTCGCACTTCAGCGAGCCATCGACGTATCGGAACGAATGCATCCCGGAAGGTTAAAGGCTCTCGATGGAGCGCTGAAAGCTAAAATCAGAGGAGAGTTCTGACTTCAACCGACCACAACCCATGGTGTTGAAGGGATTAAATATGGCATGAAAGACACAATTTTTAAGTTGAAAGAGGAATTCAACCCGATAGTAGAGAACGTGAATTGATTGTCTCCTTCCACCAGACTGAAGAGGTGATTTTTGAGAATTCTCTTTCCGGGAACTCGCACTTGAAGGATCGACCCCAGACGGCACCCGACTCAGGAAGAATCTGTCCGCACGGTTTCTGAATCAACCCTCTCCGCCCTATCAACCCACAACACAACCCATGCTCCGATCAAACCCGCTCGAGACACTGGAAGAACCGACAACACCCATGGCAACAAAAACAAAACCGAAGCGCACGAAAGCCATCGTAACCAAGCAGGTGAAGAATTTTGTTCTGGATACGAATGTTCTGCTGCACGACCCCCACTGCCTGAATCGTTTCGAAAACAACCATGTTTTTATCCCGGTAGAGGTCTTGGGAGAGATGGACAAATTCAAGAACGAGCAGACCGAACGGGGAGCAAATGCCCGCACGGTTCATCGCTTCCTCACGCAGATCTTCGACCATCAGACCACGAAGGTGACAAGCGGCGTGGCGACGGATGGTGGAGGCACCGTTCGGATTTTCATCCATGACGCGCTCTCTCAGCAGAAGCCGTCTCCTGCAATCCGCCGATTCTTGGAGATTTTCCCCGACCGGGATCATGTCGATCACAAGATCATGGCCGCCTGCCTTGCCCTTCAGGAGATGCAGTCGCTTCCCTGCATCCTGATCACCAAGGATCTCAACATGCAACTCAAGGCCATGGCCCTTGGAATCACCTGTCAGGATTACCTGAACGATAAGGTCTCCGAGGAGGATGCCGAGGAGGGGGAGATCCGGAAGATCAAGGTCGAGGCTTACGAACTCCAGCGCTTCGGGAGCTCCCTGAGCATCGATCTGGAGGTCTCCAGGACCGGACCTCTTGAGATCAATGAGTATGTGCTTCTCGAGGCCTCCGAACAGAAGTTGATGCCGGCACGCCACATGGGCAACGGTCACTTCCAGAGACTGAAAGTTCCGCAGAGTCTGCAGATGCCCAGGGGCATAGAACTCAGACCCGCCAACTTGGGTCAGTTATGCTTCCTGGATGCCCTGCTTGATCCCTCCATCTCACTCATTACCTGCTACGGTCAGGCAGGCACGGGCAAGACCCTGATCGCCGTTGCCGCCGGACTCTTCCTGACCACACAAAGGGAGTACAACGGCATGACCGTGAGTCGCCCTGTGGTCGCCATGGGAGACACCCTGGGCTTCCTGCCCGGCACCCTGAATGAAAAACTCCATCCCTGGCTGCAATCGATCTACGATGCCTTCGAGGTGCTCCTGCCCCTCCATCCCAACCGCCACGAGGGTCAGCAGGGCCAGCATGCCTCGGAACGTAAAAAACAGAAAAAACAGGTTGCCCAGCAACAGGACTCCGGATCACAGGGGCAGACTCCGATGAAGCCGTACGAGCAACTCATCCAACGTGGCCTCCTTGAGATCGAGGCCCTCTGCTACATCCGCGGGCGTTCCATCCCGAACCGGTTCTTTGTGCTCGACGAGGCCCAGCAACTCACCCCCCTTGAAGCGAAGACCGTCGTGACCCGCATGTCCAAGGGCTCGAAGCTCGTGATGGTGGGTGACCCGGCCCAGATCGACAACCCCTACGTCGATCGCCGTTCCAACGGACTTGTCCACACCCGCAACCGCCTGCGAGGTCAGAAACTGACGGCTCATATCTCCCTGACAAAGGGCGAGAGGAGCATGTTGGCCGAGATGGGAGCCACCCTGATGTAGGAGCCCACTCTCCACCAGGGTAAGATTCTCCGAATCGGCGAGCAAAAATAGCGAGTCACGGATTGACATGGAAATTGGATCAGATGAAATCAGCCTCATGTTCCAAGACGCTGTTCACAGTCTGATCGTCCAGCCAGACGATGGTATCGATCCAATCCTGAAGACCATCGAGGGGGCAAAGACATCTCTCGATATCAAGATGTTCCAGTTCACGGATCCCGTCCTGATGGAAGCGGTGATCGCCGCCCACAAACGCGGCCTGAAAGTACGGGTGATGCTCAATCCCTCCCGCTTCACCGGTGAGCATGACAATGATGAGGCCTTCGAGCTCTTCAAGAACGCCAAGGTCAATGTCAAGGAGACCAACCCTAAGTACCCGATCACCCATGAGAAATCGATGGTCGTCGACGGGAAGCAGGCCTTCATCATGTCGCTCAATTGGGCACCGAAGTACTTCGGACTGACCCGCGACTACGGTTTGGTGACCAACGACCCGGAGGAGGTCTCCGAGGTGGCCGGTTGCTTCGAGGCTGACTGGAACCGCGAGGACTTTGTTCCGCCCGCTGTCTCCAACTTGATCTGGAGTGTCGGTCGCTCCCGACAGGAGGTCATTAATTTCATCGATAGCGCTCAGAAGTCTCTTTACATCCAGCATGAGAAATACGTCGACACTCCCGTGATCGAGGCTCTTGTCAGAGCCAAGATGAAACGGGACGTGAAAGTCCATGCAACAGCCCTTCCTGTTCACTCGCTGAGGGATTTTTACATCCTTGAGGGCGTTGCGGGACTCCGACTCCTCGAGGATCTGGGGATCAACGTTCACAAACTCCATGGCATCCACCTCCATGCCAAGCTGATCCTGGCTGACAAGCAACATGCCCTCCTGAGCTCTTTCAACATCTATCCCAAGTGCTTCAACGAGCGCCGTGAGCTTGGCATTCGCTTCAGTGACCCCGATCTGATCAAGAGACTGGTGAAGATTTTCGAGGCGGACTGGGAAAGCTCCAAACGGATGGATCTCACCGATGAGGGGATCAAGGCAGACCAAGAGAAGCATGCCGCCAAGGCGCTTGCCGAGATCAAAGCCCACGAAGACAAGTCCCGGGCCAGTGTCAAAAAATCCTGACATCTCGGCCCCACCGATCCAGGATGAACCGCCAAGGGTCAGTCTCTGGGAGCTGATCTTCTTCTTCGGCCTCATCGGGCTGACCAGTTTTGGGGGAGGACTGACCGCCTACATCCGGCGTCTTGCGGTCACCCAGAAGGGTTGGCTTACGGATGAGGAGTTCTTCTCGGCACTCGCCATCGTGCAGATCCTACCCGGAGCGCGGGTAGTCGGGATCTCTGTCTATATCGGCAATCATCTGCGCGGGTTGGTGGGTGCCACGGTGGCGCTTCTCTCCATCATGACTCCTCCCTTCATCCTCGTGAGCTGCCTGGGATTACTCTATTTCCATTACGGAGAGAACACCGACTCGAAGGCACTGCTCGCTGGCGTGACTGCCGTGGCTTGCGGCCTGATGGCAAGCATGGTGTTCGAGGCTGGGCAAAAATCCATTCGGGGGCTCTTCGATGTGATGATGATCCTCATCACCTTCCTGCTCGTCCGATTAGCACACCTCCATGTCCAGTATGTGATACTGCTTCTTGGTCCCATAGCTATCTGGTGGCACAGACCGCGTCCTGACAAGAAAGATGGAGCTCCAGAACAGAAGGAGGCCGTCTCATGATCCAGACCTTCGGGCATCTTGTCGCACTGTTCATGATCCTTTCGATCTCCGCATTCGGCGGGGGAAAAGTGGTACTCCCAACCTTGCAAGAGCAGGCGGTGAATCACTACCACTGGATGACCAACCAGCAGTTCGTTGACCTCTTCGGTATCAGCATCATCGACGGCCCCTCGATGATGGTGGTCACCCTCGTGGGACTCAAGGCCTGCATGCAGTATGGCTATGTGATCGCGATCCTGGGCGCCTTGGTTGCCACCGTGGCCATGTTCCTGCCGAGTTCCATCCTAGTCCTGATCGTGGGAAGGTTCTGGGATAGCTGGAAGACCTCCCCTTGGCACGAATCCATTCAGAGAGGCATGATGCCGATCTCCACAGGCCTCATCCTTGCGGCCGCTTACATCATCGCGAGGCACTCCATTCACACGATCCCGACCGCCATCATGGGACTCGTGGCGCTCTGCCTGATGCTGTTCACCAAGCTCAACCCCGTAATCATGATCGTGGCGGCGGCCGGCATCAGTTGGGTCTTTTTGCGCTGAGGCCCACAACATTGTAAAGGGTAGTGTGTTAAAGATATAAATTGGGAAAAGCTTGGAAAGCGGCGAAATTGTTCCCCTTTTTACTTTGACATACCTTGGGGGTATGAAAATTTAGGTCTGATGAATTTAAAAACCAACCGAGCCACAGCATCCCTGCTTTTACTCCCCCTGTTGCTCCTTGGGGTCTCAGTCACTCAGGCTCAAAGTGAGCCTCTCATCTTTACTCCAAATTCAATTTCCCTCTTCTGGCCAGGAACCAATGCGGGAGCCGCTAATGGGTACTTCGGAGAGTGGGAACTTCAGAACAATATGCCCGTCATCTCGGGAACCAATGCCGGGCTTGACGTGAACATCATGGGGGCCTGGTCTAATGGCTTCACCGGACAAGGGGTCACGATTGCGATTGTCGATTCCGGTGTCCAAGGGACACACCCTGACTTGAACTATGCCACAAACCTCAGCTGGAATTTCTTTCGCAGTTCAGCGCAAAATCTCACCAATCCAAACCAGCTTGGTTTTCCAATCTATCCCACTGATACCCATGGAACAGAATGTGCGGGTATTGCCGCAGGGACAGGTGAAACCTTTGGGATAGTCGGTGCAGCCCCAGATGCCATGGTAGCATCTTTTCGGTTTTTAGATCCAACTGACACCTCAGGCAAATCAGTACCTGAAAAATACATTGCCTGGTTTACCTACCAAGGTCAACGGGATGCAAAAGGAAACCCGAATCCCTACTTGCCCGTTAATTGGAAAAATCCCGCGTGGAAAAACGGTCCTCCAATAAGAGTGAAAAGCTGTAGCTTCAGTCCCCAAAATGAGGGATACCGCACCGATTTCTATAAGCAATCTGATTTGATCAATTTAAGCAAGGCCCTTTCCCAGAATGAATCCAATGGGATTATCACTCTTTTTTGTGCCGGAAATGCTCGTGCTGGGCGCGACACTGCAGGAGCAGCAGTTCAGGATGCGAATCGTTTACAAATTCAGGCCGATCCTCACATGATCATAGTTGGAGCGATTAACAGTGCTGGAAAGCACACAAGTTACAGCTCATTCGGTGCTAACCTCTTCGTTGTTGCTCCAAGCAACGAACCAAACAAACTATTCTATAGTATTCCAACAACGGATTTAGTGGGGATCCAAGGGGATAATTCTCAAAATCAAACCGACCCTGATTCCTACCTATATGAGGTGTATTTTAATACTAACAATGGAGCGAATCCAAATCTGTTAGATTATTGGAGTTGCTTTGGAGGCACTTCATCGGCGACGCCGCTTGTGGCTGGGATAATGGCTTTGGGAGTCCAGGCTAACCCTTTTTTAAACTCCCGCATGGCTAGATATTTGCTAGCCTTGACAAGCCGACAGGTCGATCCGAGCGATGATACTTTCCCTTGGATTACCAATGCTGCTGGATATCGATTTAATAATGATTACGGATTTGGTCTTGTCGATGCGACGGCGTTCACTACTGCGGCTGCCTACGCTCATCATTATCAACAAAATGGCGGTAAACCACTCAGTGCTCAACAAGCAATCTCAGCCAACAAAGATCTGATAAAAGCGGGTGCATATTTTGCAACCCCGCGAGGGGTAGAGTCGAAAGTCATCACTGCAACTTTAAGCCTAACAAATAAGTTTCCCGGACTCAAAACGGAGTATGTCCAAGTCGAAGTGGGCATCTCTGGTTTTGAAACCAATACCAACGATTATGCCCGAGGGATTGGTGCCATCGCTGGAGATATTTCGGGCCAACTGATATCACCAAGCGGCACAACCAATACGCTTTTTATTACTGATCAAGGCTTCCCATTAAATGGTCGTGCAATTTACTCGACAATCGATAAAACAAAAGGAGGCGTACTCCATTGGAAATACCTGTCCTATGCTTATTGGGGGGAAAATCCAAACGGCACTTGGAAGCTAAACTTAGTAAATAATTCCACGAATGCTACTTACACGAATAACTTATCCGTTGATTTCGTGAACATCACGGCTGGTGTTGGGTCTTTTGACACTAACTGCCTTGGGACGAATTTCCCGCTCTCAAATGGACCGAATCGTGTAGCACCCTAATCAATCCAGTTGTTCAAAACAACCCATAACAACCTCGTGAAAAAAGCCTTAATAACAGCAACATTGATTTTATCGGCTCTTGTTGCCAAGAGCGAAGCCCAGATCTTCAGTGCTAGTGAAGACAGTTCCCTGTTCGGGTATCTTAACCAGCTTGAACCTCAAATCACCAATGCGTTTGGGATAAATGCATGCGTTCCTACAAGTTCCATCAATGCAATGACTTATCTTCAAAACATGGATCCTTTAACTTTCGGAACTAATCTCACTGGGTCAACTTATACAGATTGGATTAATGCCGACCTAAATCTTGGCAGCAACTATTTTGGTACCACGTCCTCAGGAGGAACTCCTAACAATGTGGTTCAGTCAGGACTTCAAAACTATTTTAGTGATCTTGGATTTACTAATGTTTTTATTAATACTCAATTAAACACCGAGACACGCACTTTTTACGGAAACCTTTTAAACAATTTTCCAACGATTAATTTCTTTGAGTCTGCTCTCTCAGCATCTAACCCCATCATTTTTGGATTTGCCAGTGGAGCAATCGGCCATGAATTACTAGCCACATGACTCTCTTGGGATCCGATTAGCAGCTCAGGAACTCTAAATTTCATTGATCCTCAGTATGCTAGCACAGGCAATTCAAGAACCGGGCCGGCCTTAGTTTCATCTGGATCCATTGCCTTGGTTTCTACAAATATTCCATTTGTAGATGGATCAGGAATGATAACGTCCATTACTAATGCCCTCTATATTTCGTATGACTCACCAAGCTATGGTACTAGCGGTGGCTACATTAATTCTGCGATTCTATTCACTGTGAATTCAGGTAGTACTGGAGCAATCCCCGAACCTTCTGACTATACCCTCTTCGGACTTGGCGCCTTGGCGTTGATTATCGCCTATCGCCGGAAAATCGCCTAGCTATACCGAAACCATATAAGATCCCACAGACAAGTGGGGGAACGGCATAACAGCGACATCTTCTCGGTACTACACACGATTTGTAGAACTCTCTATTGTCAAAAAGGCAATCGTTCAGGAACTCTGAAGAGGTCGATGAGTACCAGATCAATCGGCGACATCAACCGCGTCCTCCCAACCATGCCCACGGCTCTGCTAAGCAATTTCTGAGGAACCAATCGGGAATTACACGTTCAATCACCCTTCCCTTAGAATAATTGCCTTCTTCACTTAATCACTGACAGTGACCAAGGAGGGATGTTGATCGGTTGATCTACTGAAACCTGTTGATGAAAGGGAGGGAGGCTTCGGGAGGGATGACCCTCTTCCCCATCTGCATGCCATGAGTATTCTGCTGAGGAATACGTGGTAAGGGTAGCGGACTGTTTCCCCAGTCCCTTCAGAGAAAGTCTCACCGGTCTCTTGGCATCCTTATTGATGACGAGCAGGGAACGGGAGCCGTCAGGACGCTTCACTGCAAAGGCACTAAGCAGATTTGCTTGATCCCCTGAGATCCTCACTGGAAGGACCGTATGGGGACCTC
Source organism: uncultured Spartobacteria bacterium (assembly GCA_903847935.1). Taxonomy (GTDB): domain Bacteria; phylum Verrucomicrobiota; class Verrucomicrobiia; order Chthoniobacterales; family UBA6821; genus UBA6821. The sequence continues at coordinate 10,571 of CAINEX010000114.1, forward strand.
CACTAGGATCAAGCCACTCACCGGAAAGCAACCGGAGAGCGTTGTAGGTCGCAACAGGAACTGCTGAACCTAAATTCTTTTGCTCACCTTGTTGCAAAAGCATCAGCTGGTTTCCCCAAGAGCCACTGCTCTCCTCCAGCTTATTGGGCTCGTAGCCGTAGTAATAGGCGGCGTCCCCTCCACCACAGAGGAACTGGGCCGCTATCTCAGCATTAAGGAGAGCCCCGGAGAGATCCACCTCCTGACGGCAGGGGAAGACGGAGTAGTTGAACTCTCCGATGACCAGAGGCACCCCTGGCATCCCTGGAGAACGGAGTAATCGGATTGCCCGGTCAAGCATCCCGAAGGCCTTCGGCAGCTGTTCCGATTCCTTTCCATCGACATCGTCAAAGGGATACCACTCAAAGGAGAGAAATTGAAAATCTCCCGACTGCCCCTTTCTGCGCAATTCTCCCAGAAAATCCCGGATCCACCAGCGCTTGTCGAAGCGGTAAGTATCGTCATTGCGATCGACATCCACCGTCACCAAACTCGGGCCGCCCAGGACTGCCTGAGGAACAGCTTTTCTGATCAGGCGGGCAGTCTGAGCGTAAAGGGCACCAAAATCCGAGGGAGTGACGCGCTGACCATCCGGTTCCTCCCCCATCTCCACGCGGTTGACACGGTATCCTGCACGATTCACATAATCGACCAGGGCGGCAGCATTCTCCGGAGTGTCATAAAGAACCGGTGCCGCGAGCATGACAGGCAGCCCTCTTGTGATACCGCATCGTTCCATGAGGTCGATCCCGGGTTGCTCGACCTTCAAGTCACGATCGCTAGAACGGTGCCACGGATCCGTGGAGGAGGCATAGGTGATGGTCTGACCCTTTCCGGGAGAATGAACCACGTGGTCATCAAAATCAAAACGCCCCGCCTCCCCTGCGCCGATCTCCCGGATGGCATATCCAAGGTGATCACGGAGATCGATGGAACCCGGGAGCGCCGTCCCCGAACTCTCCGTCATCCAGATCCTGAGATAACGGGCAGTAATAGGATGGTTTCCGAATTTGAGAAACTGATCTCCTCCCTTCCCCGATCGGATCACTCCGTGCGAAAAGGTCTTCCAGACAGGAGAAAGAAGGTTCCAGGGATGTCCCCCGAAGTAAACCCTGCCACTCGGCGCATACTCCACCCGGAAACTTTTCGCATACGGTTCCGCCCACTGAATCCTGATCGCATTGATCGGAACGGCCTTCCCAAAATCAATCACCACCCACTGCGGGTGTCGGGAGTCCGGTTCTCCCGTATAGGGCTGGCAGAGGTAGGGATTACTCTTCCAGAAGGTGGAAGGGTCATCGTCATCAAGTCGCGAGTAGCCGTCATCATTGGCTTCATCAATCGTATTACCGCGTCGTGGTAGCTTGTAGCCGTAGGAAAGGAGGATGGGATGCCGTGAATCAGGCCTGGGATCAGAGGTCCAGTAACCTTGGGCATGCTTCGGATCACTCCAAGATCCCTTGGGATTCCAGTGCCAGGCATCGACCGCCAACTCCGTGCGAAGACGAATGGAAATAGGCCCCAGTCCCGCTCCCAGCATCTGCTTCATACTCTCCGGCGAGAGCATCCGTAGGCTCTCCCCCTGCCAATGGCCGTCAATTCCAGCGCCAAAGGCCTGGCTTGGGTCAAAAGATCCCCTCACACAATTCCCGATCTCGCTCTGAGTTACTCGAGGCTCTGTCTCCGCATACGCGATGGAAACTAGCAGCATCAGAAGTAATAAGAGAACCCGTTGAGTCATGATGACAAGACGTTGATCTAACAGCCCCTGAGTCGACAGTCTAAACCATAAAACGGGAACAGCCTGCATCTGGAAATCCATTTGCAGGCTGCCTCTGGGTGGATTTCCCCTTTCGGGGATCTCGGGGAGGAAATTTTCTCGGTTGCTTTAAGGATGACTTACCACTCGAGGGCACCGGCATTCTGATACGCCGTGACCTTGGTCTCGAAGAAGTTGGCTTCCTTGGAGAGATCGGCCACCTCGCTCATCCAAGGGAAGGGATTCTGGCTACCGAACTCCTGAGGCATATTGAGGCGGTCAAAGCGGCGATCGGCGATGTACTGGACGTAATCACGGAAGAGACCTGCATTCAGTCCAAGGATGCCACGAGGCATGCAATCCTGGGCGTAGGCAATCTCAAGCTCGACGGCCTTGAGAATCATGGCGCGGACTTCCGACTCAAGCTGCGGCGTCCAGGCCTCGGGGTTCTCCTCGCGGATCCCGTTGATGAGATCGATGCCGAAATTCAGGTGGATCGACTCGTCGCGCATGATGTACTCGAACTGCTGGCCGATACCGACCATCTTGTTCTGCCTCTTGAAGGAGAGGAGCATCACGAAGCCGCTGTAGAAGAAGATCCCCTCCATGATGACGTAGAAGCCGACGAGGTTTTTCAGGAACTTCTGGAGTCCCTCGGTGGTATCCGTGGAGAAGCCCTCCTCCATGATGGAGGCGGTAAGGGTCATCTCGAAGGCATCCTTATCGTGGATGGAGTTGACCTCATGGTACATGTTGAAGATCTCGCGCTGATCAAGGGCAAGGCTCTCAACAATGTACTGGAAGGTATGGGTGTGGATCGCCTCCTCGAATGCCTGACGAAGCATGTACTGGCGGGCCTCGGGATTGGTAACGTGCTTGAAGATGGCGAGCACGATGTTGTTGCCCACCAGGCTCTCGGCAGTGCTGAAGAAGCCGAGGTTACGCATGATGACCTGTCGCTCGTCGGCGGTCAGCTTGTTCGACTTCCAGAGCTCGATATCACGCTGCATCGGGATCTCATTCGGCATCCAGTGGTTCGCGCAACCCTTGGTGTAGTAATCCCACGCCCAGGTATACTTGAGGGGCATGAGCTGGTTGACATCGACCTGCTTGCAGTTGACCAGGCGTTTCTGATCGGGATCGATCCTCTTGGTGAGGTCGTGGAAGGTTGCGGGTCTATCGGAGGAGGAGCAGCAGGACATGATGTGTATTTGGGTTAGGTTACGTTAAATCTAGGGATATTTCCAGCGTCGGTATTGATTATTGGCAGGCCTCGCACTCGCCGCCGTTGCGCATTGCCTCGATACTACAAGCCTGAGCCTGTTCAGGGGTGAATTCTTTCTCCGCTTTTTTGGGTTGGTTGACCCAGTTCGGACGGGATTGGCTGGTGCTCTGTTCGACCGTGGAAGCGGCCGTGGCACGGAGGTAGTAGGTCGTCTTGAGACCCGTCTCCCAGGCATGCAGATACATGTCATTGAGCCTTTTGCCACTCGGAGCAGCAATGTAGAGGTTGAGGGACTGTCCCATATCGATCCACTTCTGGCGGCGGCTGGCACACTCGATGTACCATCCAGGTTCCACCTCGAAAGCGGTGCGATAGATCTCCCGGATATTTTCCGGGATGCGGGAGATGCCAAGGATGGAACCATCCATGTACTTGAGCTCCTCGAGCATTTTGCGATCCCAGAGACCAAGGGCCTTGAGGTCTTCGACGAGATAGCTGTTGATCACGGTGAAGTCACCGCTGAGATTTCCCTTCGCAAAGAGGTTCTTGAAGGTCGGTTCGATCGACTGCGAGACACCGGTGATGTTGGAGATCGTTGCGGTCGGTGCGATGGCCATCGTGTTGCTATTGCGCATTCCGTGCTTGCGGATTGCGGCGCGCACGACATTCCAGTCGAGCGTGCTGGAGCGGTCCATGGTGACGGGCAAGCCACGCTCCTGCTCCAGGAGATCAATCGTGTCGATCGGGAGGAGACCACGATCCCACTTGGAACCCTTGAAAGTCTCATAGGCTCCGCGCTCCGCAGCAAGTTCCGTTGAGGCCAGCGTGGCGAAGTAAGAGATCGCCTCCATGCTGGTGTCTGCGAAATTCACCGCCTCCTGGCTGGCGTAACTGATCTTGAGCTTGTAGAGGGCGTCCTGGAAGCCCATAAGACCCAAGCCGACGGGGCGGTGACGCATGTTGGCTGTTTTGGCCTCCGGAGTCGGGTAGTAGTTGATGTCGATGACGTTATCGAGCATCCGGAGGGCGGTGCGGACCGTTTTCTCAAGCAACTGAAGATCGAGTCCCTTCTCGTTGATGTGAAGGGGCAGACCGATGGATCCCAAGTTGCAGACAGCCGTCTCTTCGGCCGAGGTATTCAGCAGAATCTCGGTGCAGAGGTTGGAACTGTGGACCACTCCCTGATGATCCTGGGGTGAGCGCACGTTTGAAGGATCCTTGAAAGTGATCCAAGGATGTCCGGTCTCGAAGACCATCGAGAGAATCTTGCGCCAGATGGCGGAGGCCTCGACACGCCTGAAGAGGGTGATTTCCCCACGGTCGGCCATGGCCTCGTACTCCGTGTAACGCTCCTCGAAGGCGCGACCATACAGATCGTGCAGGTCGGGCACATCACTGGGGCTGAAGAGAGTCCACTGGGCGTTCTCCTTGACCCTCTTCATGAAGAGGTCGGGGATCCAGTTGGCGGTATTCATGTCATGGGTACGACGGCGTTCGTCACCCACATTCTTGCGAAGCTCCAGGAAGTCCTCGACATCCAGATGCCAAGTCTCGAGGTAGGCGCACATGGCCCCCTTGCGCTTGCCGCCCTGATTCACGGCGACAGCCGTGTCGTTGGCGACTTTCAGGAAGGGGATCACACCCTGACTCTCGCCATTGGTCCCCTTGATCAGGGAACCCGTGGAGCGGACGTTCGTCCAATCATTGCCGAGGCCTCCGGCCCACTTGGAGAGCTTTGCATCGTCGCTGATGCATTTGAAGATATGATCGAGGTCATCCATCACCGTCGTCAGGTAGCAAGAACTCAACTGGGGATGAAGGGTGCCGCTGTTGAACAGAGTGGGCGTGGAAGAGGTGAAGAGGAAGCTCGAGAGAAGCTCGTAGAACTCGATGGCCCGGTCGTTTTTGCTCTCGCCCTCGTTCAGGGAGAGACCGAGGCAGACACGCATCCAGAAGAACTGGGGCGACTCAATCCGACGGCCACCAATGTGGATGAGGTAGCGGTCGTAAATGGTCTGCAATCCCATGTAGTTGAACAGGAGGTCGCGCTCGGGCTTGAGGGCCGCGGCGATCCTGTCGATGTCGAATTCCAGAAGCTTCGGGGTGAGGCGGCCGGCTGCAATGCCCTCTTCCAGGTAGGCCCTGAAACGGGTCGCGTGAGCGACCGTGATGTCATGGTAGTGCTCGAACCCGGGGATGGTCTCGCGGTAGATCACTTCAAGCAAGAGACGGGCCGTCACGTAGCCGTAGGCGGGATCGAGTTCGATGCGGGACTTCGAGGAGAAGATCATCGACTTCTCGATCTCATCGAGGCGGACGCCGTCGTAAAGATTGCGCATGGTCTCGTCAGCCATGTCGCGGGCATCGCAACGATCCTCAAAACCCCGGCAGGCACGGATCAGGGTGCGGCGGATCCGCTGGGGCTCCAAGGTCTCGCGGCTTCCATCACGAAGGGTAACGCTGAGTTCGGCCTGGACATGACCGGTGAGATCACGATCGCCACGCAGGGCACGCGCCTTCCTCCGGTCCTCGCGATAGATGATGTAACGGCGGGCCACATGGGTATGCCCCTGGACCATGAGGGCCTCTTCCACGGCATCCTGAACACGCTCGATCTCCAACTCCTCGCCGCGGATGGCACGGCTGAAAAGACGCTGAACAACAGCCGCCGTCACCGACAGGGAAGCCGCCTGATCCTCGGGGGAGAGATTGTAGTCGCTAGGGATGTCACGGTCGGCCTTGAAGGCACTTTCCACGGCCAAGCGGATCCGCTCCTCATTGAAGGATTCACTGCGTCCATCACGCTTGCGAACGGTGAATTCACGCCCATGCAAAGGGTCCACCCCGTTGAGGGAGAGTTGTCCGGAAAGAGGTTCCATAGGGGTTTTCAGAGAGTTTGGTAGGGGCTTGGGAGTTTTGGGGAAAAGTTCCATAAAAACACTATATGTTGTGTCTCGTGGATTTGTTGCCGCTACATGTAGGTTACATGCAACAGAATGGTCAACGAGATTTTCTAAAGTTTTTCTTTTTTCTTTTTTTCTC
>CAINEX010000115.1 GCA_903847935.1 uncultured Spartobacteria bacterium
CGCCCGTGCCTTCCTCCGCAGCCTTTGCCCCTCTCTCGAGCGACACCGCCAAGTGTGCGCTGTTGTGCGTTGCCGGGGTCGCCGCGCTGGCGGGCACCACGCTGGAAGCCCCGCCACGTTCTTATCTGACTTATGTTTGACCGCACAACCTGGATCGCCCTTGCCCTCTCCGTCGCCGGACTTGTCGGTTGGCAGTACTACTACTCCAAGACCTACGCCCCCTACATCGCCCATCAGGCCGAAATGCAGCGGGAGCAACGCTTGGCCAAGCTCAATACTCAATCGGCGAAGTCCCTTCCCTCCCCGACGCCGGGTGCCACGGTCCTCCCGATCTCGGCACTCACCACTCAGGGAACCCCCTCCCAGAGCCCGGCAGGAGTCTTGGGAAGCACCCCGGTGACTGACAGTCCCGTCATCCCGGAGATTTCATCCAAGCGCGCCACACTCGATACAAGCCGTGCCGAGTATCTCTTTGCCAATAACACCGGCGGCATCGAGGCTGTCACGCTCTTCCTTCACCTCGGGGCCAACGAGCAGAGCCTCTATCTGAACAAAGACTCCGGCCTCCCCATCGGTGCTCTCTGTGATGCCAACGGCACACCGGTAGGAGGGTTCACGATGGATGCCGACAAGGGGAAGGGATCTACCAGCTTCAGCCTGATGGCTCCGAGTGGCCTTGCCATCTCGAAGACCTTCACCCTCCCGCGGACCGTTGGTTCACCTGAGGAGTATGTCGTGAAGTTGGATTTGACCTTCAGCAACAAGGGAACGAACCCGCTCACCTTGCCCGGATTCAGCGTGGCTGCGGGCGGGGAGGCACCGGTTCACATCAAGGATCTTCCTACCTACACCTGCTTCGACTGGTACAAGGATGGCAAAATCATCGATGGGAAGATCGACGGGGCCAAAATGCCCTCCCCGATCAATGTCACTTGGTTTGAGGCAGGAAAGATCCCCCTTGTCGGGATCGAGACACATCCGGCACGCGATCTCTACACGGAGGCGGATTCCGTCGTCTGGTGGGCAGCGGTCACGAGTCAGTACTTCTGCACGATCGTCATCGCTCCGAAGGACCAACCGGGCAGCGGTGTCTGGTCACGACGCTACCTCGCGCGGGATGCGGTGGAGTCATCCAATGGTCAACCGGTTTATGGGATAGCGGGCGGACTCGGCACCGGATCGATCACACTGGCGCCTGGAGAGACCGTCACCCGGAGCTACTCAATCTATGCGGGACCCAAGGACTTCTACTCCCTCGGTAAGCTTGGTGAGGACCAGCAGAAGATCATGAACTTCGGAATGTTCCACCTTGTCTCCGAGTTCCTCCTCTGGGCGATGAACGCGATCAATAAAGTCACACACAGCTTCGCCGCAGCGATCATCATCCTGACCATCCTGATCAAGTCCGCTCTCTGGCCTCTCCAGAACAAGGCCACCGCATCCATGAAGCGGATGCAGCAACTCTCCCCGAAGATGACCGAACTGAGGGAGAAGTATAAGGACGACCCGACTAAAATGAACGAGGAGTTGATGAAGCTCTACAAACAGTACGGGGTGAATCCCTTCGGGGGATGTCTTCCGATGCTGGTCCAGATCCCGATCTTCTTCGGCTTCTACTCGATGCTGGGAAGCGCGATCGAGCTACGTAACAGCCACTTCCTCTGGATTCACGATCTTTCCCAGCCCGATACGCTCACGCATGTCATGGGATTCCCGATCAACCTCCTGCCGCTCATCATGGCCGGCACCATGGTCTGGCAGATGATGATCTCCCCGAAGAGTGGTGATGCGGCCCAGCAGCGGATGATGTACTTCATGCCGGTGATCTTCCTCACCTTTGCCTACAACTATGCCTCGGGACTTGCCCTCTACTGGACGACTCAGAACATCTTCTCGATCGTTCAACTCTACTGGACACGGAATCAGGAAGCTCCCAAGCTTCAGGTCATCAAGCCCAAGGCCGCTCCAAAGAAAAAAGGGAACGGCGGCTCCAACTTCACGAAGAAGAGCTGAACGTTGACGTCAACATTCCCCCCCCACCCCAACGAACGATGAGCCAATCGCCCCGCGAAATCCTCGAAACTCTCCTCGGTCACCTTGGCTTCTTTGTCGAGATCGAGGAGGAGCTCCGCGACGGACATCTCATTCTCCAGATCAGGACGAATGAACCCGAGCGCCTGATCGGACGGCGCGATGAGAATCTTGAGAGCCTCCAGTTCATGCTCAATCGGATCCTGCTCGCCCAGAGCCCGGGAGATCAAAAAGCTCCCCGAGTCATCGTCGACGTCGAGTTCCACAGGAGCATGAGGGATAGCGCTTTCCTGGAGCGTATTTCCCTTCTGGCCCAAGCTGTCCGTGAGAACGGGCGACCCGTGGAAACCGAACCCCTGAACTCCTTCGACCGACGATTGGTGCACAATGCGTACCGCGACGATCAGGAACTCAAGACCTCAAGCCCCGAGGGGATGGATAAGATCAAGCGCATCACGATCAAGCGTCGGGAGTAGGCTTTTAGCCGATCCTGCAAGTCGCCCATTCAGAGGGAGAGAGAGCGATATCCTTCGCACTGATAAATGCGAATGGTCTGCTGCCTTCCGTTCACCATGATGGGGACTTCCTTGAGAAGCGCCACCGCGTTAAAGGCCCCCGTGATAGTCTGGGGAAGCTCCTGCTTGGACTCGGTCGTGATATAGAGGGCATTCCTGCCCAAGAAGGGGCTGACCGATTTCTCCTCCGTGTAGAGGGGATCCTTCACACTCGCCGCGACGGCATCAGCGTAGCCGGGCCAGAGGGCGAAGGAGCTATTCAGACTGGGTGACTCCGCCATGAAGACCGAGGGGGCACCCGGGCGCTCCGGATAATTGATCGGAATAAGGCTGCCAAGGAGAGCAGCGAGGCCCGGATTCCCGGCAATAAGAATAGCCCTCTCCCCCTTGCTATCGGGTCTCTCGTCACGAAGTGATGTCACCGAATCTGCAAGCCCTTGCATCCCTCCGACGCCTATCGGAGATGGGCATCCTTCCGGAATCAGGGAGGGAGAGAGCAGGAAGAGGCCACTCAAGCCAGCGGCTGTTAATCCTACGGCAAGAGTGAGCCATCGCAACCAGAGCCTCTGGAAGGCAAGCATCACCATGATCGGTGTCAGCAGTGCACTCACGGCCAGAACAAGCCCCAGGGATACCATGAAGCTACCGACGTGGATCGCATCGAAAGCGGGGGCGACGCTACTCCACTGGAGCCAATCGTGACGGATATTCCAGGAGAGTGGCATCACCCAGCCGAGCAGGAAGAAGGCAAGGGCCAGAAGCACTCCTCTCCACGGAAAGGAGTTTACTCCCTGAACGTAGAATCGTGCAGCCAGTGCGATGGGGAGTAACCAGGCCACCGGATAGAAGAAGAGCGTGGCCACACCCATCGTGATTCCGAAGAGACTCCAAGCGGTCAGCATAGCGCTTCCAGAGCTTCTGATCGCCCGCCATCCTGCCACAAGTGCGAGTGTAATCGCGGAGGCAATCACCATGGATCCATCCATCACAAGAGAGGCCATGGTGACCTGAGGAAGGAGATTGAAGGCCAGCACGGCCCAGAGCGCCACGGCCTGACGATGGGGAGCCAGGTGCCGACCGAACCACCAGACACACCAGGAGAGAATCAGAAGGGCCACAGTAGAAATCGAACGGAGGGACCCGATGCCTGATCCTGTGAAAATTTTCTCCAGCGCAATCAATAATGGAACCCCGGCAGGACCCTCCGGATAGCCCCCGGCGGGATGGTTGGCACAGATCGTTAGGAGGGCTTCGGAGGGATTCAGGCTCCCGGAAAGAGCCACGGAAAGATGCAGGAAGCTCAGTGCCAGCACTGCACCGATCAACATCAAAGTCATCAAGGGAAGCCAGTGATGTCGTGAAGTGGAGGCGGCTTTTTTTGATTTTCTGGCACTCATGGCTGAACTGGTTTGGAAATCTCTAGGCCTCCCTGATGATTTCGGGGTGGAGATCCGCTAGCTTGGGAAAGAGACGCCTCCCAAAGCTTTTCCAGAACCATTGGAGCAAGCGTGTCGCCATCCATCCACCTGCAACTCCGAGAGCCATCCCAGCCAACACATCGAGAGGCCAATGGGCACCCGTATAGATTCGCGAGTAAGCAATCAGGAGCGCAATTGGGAGGTAGATCCAACCTCGTCGGGGATAGAAAAGAAGGAGCACTGTGGCCACCGCGAGATTGTTCGCGGCATGTCCGGAAGGGAAGGACTTCCCGGTGACAACTTTATCAGGGTTTGGTCCCTTTGTTGGAATCACATTACCGAGGGGATAGGTTACTCTTGGGGGAGAACTCAGACCGAGGATCCGTGGCAAGGCTCGGGAAACGCCCCCCATCTCAACAACCCTGACCCCTGGCTCAACCTGACTTGGCCTTGGTCTCTCCACGAGATGCTTGAGTCCATTCACACAGATGCCATCACTGATCCCTACCGCAAGGCCAGCAGTGAAGATCATCATGCGGAACTTGAAACTCCCGAAAAGAAGCCCCAGAGCCACCAGAATGAGCAAAATCGGAGCCCAAGCCGCGTAATTGGAAATGGAGGCAAGGAAGCGGTCGGCCCAAGGCGCAATCCATACCCGGTTAATGAGGATCTGCAGTTGCTGGTCCATATGGAAGATTCTGAAAGGCAAAATCAAAAATGAAGAATTAAAAATCAGCTTTCATCAGGAACTCAGAAAATCAAGTAAGGAGAACTTGAATAAAGTCCGCACTTTCTGGCTTGAGATCCTTTTTTCTCAACTTGAGAGGCAAACCTTAAAAGCTCCCTGTAAGGAGAAAACTACCAACGCCTGATCCCTTGATTTCCTGATAAATTATTCAGCCTGCTCGCTGATTGTCAGGAATAGTCTCTTTCCCTAGCCTTGGAAGGATGTCCTCCGATGGCACCCCGATCACACGCCCCCTCTCAAGGGCAGGCATGATTGCGGAGCGGCAGAGGCGTTATCCTCTCTGGAGGCTGATTCATCTGCTTGGTTCCCTAAAGCTGGCTCTCCTGCTACTTGCCACGATCGCCATCGCCATTGGGGCGGCCACCTTCACGGAGGCACACTTCGACGCCGCCGTGGCCCGTGCCTGGATTTACAAGGCTCCTTGGTTCATCGCCTGGCTTGGAGTCCTCTGTATCAACCTCTTTGCGGTCACACTCACCCGCTGGCCCTGGCAAAAAAAGCATACGGGATTCATCATCACCCACTACGGAATCATTACACTGCTGATCGGAGCCGTGATCGGATCGAGGCTCGGCTTTGAGGGAAATGTAACCCTCCGCACGGATGGGCAACCCCAACGCCGTATCATCACCGATATCAGCACACTCCAGATCGAGAGCCCCGCAGACAGCTATCTCTATCTCCTTCCCTTCGATGCGAAGTTGGCTCATCCCACGGAAAAACATCCGAAGAGGCTCTCCATTCCGGGAACGAAACTCGAGATGGTCATCGACGACTCGTCGGAACATCTGATCAGACACCCCCGTCTTCAAGAGGGCACCTCTCCCAACGTAAAGTCACTGCTGCTGGATTGCTCCAGTAGCAATCTGAATCAGGAGCTTCCGATCGGTCTGGGCCTGAAGGCAGGATCCGATCCCGTGTCAGGAAGTCCTCCCGCCGGCGACGCACCCGATCGCTATGATTTCTTCGGACTAGCCTCGATCACATTCCACGAAGAACTGCCCCATCATGGAGAGAAAGGAAACGAACTGCTTGATGTGACAGCGGGGAGCCCTCCCGTTCAGGGTGTATCACTCTCCCGGGATGGCCGTCTCGTGACGATCCGGTCAGATGCCGACCTGTCGGCGACATATGACAGGTCGGAGATCATGAATAAAGTGTTGGCGCTCGGAACGCATCGGATCGTTGTCAGGGAATATCTCACCAACAGCACCCCCGTCACCCCTCCTTCAATCCGCGTTGAGATTCAAGCCCATGAGGATAAGGGAGCGGGAGTTGGTGAGGGAGAGACTATCGCCGACTCAAAGCCGTGGCTGGAACTCGCGCCCGCCGCAAAGACGCAAGAATACGGGCATTCAGGTGAGATTGCCTGGCAACTGGGACGATCAGGAGAAGTGACCTCCTCAGGCATTCTGAAGCAGGGCGATTCGATGCCGCTGGGTTGGGCCGACTGGCGATTGAAACTCAGAGAAGTTGCCACCGGCAAGAGCGTGACCTCCGTGATGGAACCGGGGAGTTCCAAGGAGCAGGGCGGGGTCCCGGGATTCCATGCCTACCTGATCGATCCATCGGCCAATCCCCCGCTCCGGGGCGATTCCTCATGGGTCGCCTCTGGAGAAGTCACTCCGCTACTCTTGGGAAATGATCTCGTACGCGTCGGCTACGGCCTCGAGTTACGTCCGATTCCCTTCTCCATCTCACTCAAGGATTTTCAAGTCCCGCGTGACGAGGGGACGGAGACGCCGTCGGATTTCAGGGCGACCGTGCAATTCAAGAACCTTGCGACAGGAGCAGAAAGCACTGGCCTCATCCGGATGAATCATCCGGCCTCCTACCCGGGTGGCCTTATCGCCAACATGACCGGTATCAATTATAAATTCTCCCAAGCGGAATGGAACCCGCGCGATCTCAAAGAGACAACCCTTCAAGTGCTCTACGATCCGGGTTGGTTCTTCAAATGGACGGGATCGCTTGCCATCTGTCTCGGCATCGCCACCATGTTTTATATCAAACCCCGCTCATGAATCGCAGTACCCTCGCCCTCCTCTTGTCATTCCTGGGATTCTTTTTGCTGCAACCACGCACTTCGACGGCTTCACCCCCCGCAGCTGTCCCGGGCATCGCTCACTTCTCCCCATCCGTACTTGAGATGCTGACGATCCAGGAGGGGGGCCGCAAAAAACCTTACCTCGTCTTCTCCGAGGAAACACTCCGATCCCTCTCCGGAAAAGCCTCGTTGCTGCTTGAGGGGGCTCGCGTGGATGCCCTGCCACTGATCACCGGTATCTGGATGGATCCGTCAGCCATTTTGCCCTCTTGGAAGGAACGTGAGCTCATCCTTGTCTCCAACCGCCCCCTCAAGCAGTTGCTGGGACTGGATCCCGCTAGAAAACTTTTTTCCTACAACGAGCTTACAGCAAGCGATCTCCTCGCCAAAAAAATTGCCGAGGCTGCCGAGTCGCGCCGGCGTGATCCGAAGGCAAGATTGGTCGGCTTACAGAAAGAGGCTTCCGACGTTGCGATGCGACTAGCGCTTCTCGGAAGCCTTCTCAGCGGGGATGCCTTCCGGATCCTCCCCCCGGCATCAGGACACGAGTGGCTGACGGCGGAACAGGGCGAAGCCTCACCCATTCTTGGTGAGATGCGGACATCCTGGAAGGGGCGCGATTCCCAACAATTCACCGATGCATCACAGAAGCTGATTCATTCCCAGCAGACCTTGGTCAGCGCCGAGGGGCCCCCAGCGCATTGGAAGCTCTCCCTTGAAGTTCTTTACCAGAAGTCTCACCCGTTCCGCTGGGCTTGGATCCTCTACGCCGTGGCCGGCATCATTCTACTGACCGCATCCGGAGGATGGATGAAAACCGCTTACAGAGCGGCATGGTTTTTCGCGGGATGCGGATTCATCCTTCAGGCGGTCGGACTGCTTTCGCGAGTGCTGATCGCAGGTCGCCCGCCGGTCACAAATATGTATGAATCGGTGATCTGGGTCGCCTTTGGAACGATTCTGTTCTCCCTTATTTTCGAATCCATTTACCGCGCAGGCACGTTCCTCTTGGGAGCCGTACCGGTTGCCGTGGCCTCCCTGATCATTGCGGACAGCCAACCGATGATCCTCGACCGTTCCATTCATCCCCTCACCCCGGTCCTTCGTGACAACTTCTGGCTTACCACACACGTCCTCTCCATCACCCTGAGCTATGCAGCCTTTGCACTCGCACTCGGCGTGGCTCATGTGGCACTGGGTCGTATCATCGTCGGGAAGAAGCCTTCGGAAGCCATCTATCATTACCTCTACAAGACGCTTCAGGTGGGGGTTCTCCTCCTCGCGACGGGAACCATCCTTGGTGGAGTCTGGGCCAACTATTCCTGGGGACGCTTCTGGGACTGGGACCCCAAGGAGACTTGGGCATTGACGGCGCTTCTGGGCTACCTCTTTCTCCTGCACGGCAGGATCAGCGGACTCTGGGGTGGTTTCGGCCTGGCGGTGGGCTCGGTCATCGCCTTCCTGAGTGTCTTGATGGCCTGGTATGGGGTGAACTTTGTGCTCGGTGCGGGCCTCCACAGCTACGGATTCGGGACCGGTGGGTTCCCGTTGGTGGCGATTTTTGTCACCCTGGAACTCCTCTATGTTCTGAGCGCCTTCCTGCGGCGTAGGAACCGGAGAGTTTACTGATCGGGGATGCCGACGAAGGGATTCGCCCTGACGCCCACGGGGAGTGCCCCGAGGGGCATCTGGGTCAGACTTGGTCTGGTAGCCGTGCTCGTTGTGGGGGAGCGTTTGGCATTATTGCGATCGTGCAGGTAGAGGTTCAGCCCCTTGCGGATGAGCGCGAAGGTATTGTTATCCCCGTAGTATTTCCAAGGGCCGTCCGGCACGCTTGCCGAGTCGACAAACTTCCAACTGCAGATGTCGTTCTTGTCCATCTTGAGATAATCACGCACGGCAGGGGCGATATCGAGGCCGGCCCCCCTGTTGAGGTTGGGACGTGGTCGCTCGTTGCCGAAGACATACTGCCAGTGATCGGTCCGGAAGGGACCGCAATCCTCCCACTGAGCAAAGCAGGTGCGACCGTTATGGTTAATGGCGATCCATCTCCCCTTGAGGACCGACTTGCCCGGTTTTTCAAAACAGTCACGGAACCAGGGAATCACCTTGGAAGCCTCCGGTTTCGTATTTCCACGCGATATGTCACAGTAAGGGAGGGCGCAGTAAAACGGGTTCTGTCTGGGAGTCAGGCCGATCGGGATGAAATTCCTGCGACGATTGGGGTCGGGGTTATCATATCCGCCGTAGTTGCGATACCAGTTTGCATCCCAGGCGCTTCTGTTGTTGGGAACGGGATTTCTGGCGGAGGGTCTCTCTCCGATCCAGAAAATCGTCGTCATGATATTGCGATGCCAGGGGTACTTCCCGAATCCGAGAACCGGGGCCGTCGGAACACTGACGGTGGGAGGCCTGGTCTGCTGGATCGCTTTTTCCCTGATTTGCATAGCCATCCTCTCAAAATCAGCCTGAGACATGTTTCCCGAGTCCCCTTTGATCCACGATTTGATCGAATCCGACACCGATGCCTGCAAGAGGGCAGGCAAAAGCATCAGAATGGCCAGAAATGGCTTTTTTGCGGAGGAAAACATGTACCTAGATATCGTAGGGCACGATGAGGTCGGGGCAAGGGGGAAAAACCTGACGAGTTCCACCTCACTCATCACGCGCAAGGCAAATGGTGGAGTTGCGGTTAACTTTTAGTGAGCTTTGAAGGCCTCTTTCCAAGAATCGGGTTGTTGGAATCCCCGAAAAACTCTATTTGGAAAGCACTACTTAAGCCGTCATCCCTCTGAAAAACACTTCCATGATGAACCTTCCCAACAGACTCACGCTGGGGAGGCTTGTGCTGACCGTTTTCTTCGTCGCCTTTCTCTCCAGCGACACCCGCTGGGGAGATACGATAGCCTTGCTTCTCTTCATTATCGCCACGCTGACCGATTGGCTGGACGGACACCTTGCCCGACGACTCAACCAGATCACGAATTTCGGTCGTCTGATGGATCCTTTGGCCGATAAGATTCTGGTCGCGGCGGCCCTTGTCTGCCTTATCCCCTCAAGGATTCATCATGTCGGAATCCCAGCGTGGGCCGTTATTATCATCATCTCGAGGGAGTTCCTCATCACAGGATTACGTCAACTGGCCGCTGGAGAGGGGATCATACTGCCCGCCGATCGCTTGGGAAAACATAAAACAGCCTGGCAACTCATCACGATCCTCTTCTTCCTTGTCCTACTGGCGGCTGGGGATTGCTTCGGAGATGACTCTCGCTTGCTCCTATCTCTGGGCACTCACGTTGGGCCCGTGCTGATCGGCATGACGATTCTCCTGACGATCTACTCGGGGCTCGCTTACCTCTGGAAGAACCGGCGACTTCTGCAGTAAAGAGGGAATATCTAATCTGCCGACAGATCCTCCTGCTCGATCTCCTTGCGAAGAGGCAGGGAGAGAAGGGGGCGAATGAAACCGTAAAGGAGGAAACCGACAAAGAGAAGGGCCGGCATCCATTGGTAATTGAGCCCGGCAAAGACCAGGATCACAATGATCAGCAGGAAACGCGGCAAGGAGCGCTGAGTCCTCCAGTTCAGTCCCTTGAAACTGGGGTAGCGGACATGGCTGAACATCATGAAGGAGAGGAAGAGCAGGAGTACAGGGAGAACAAACTTCCACTTGCCGATCGAGCGCTCTCCCTCCTCCATCCAAAGCATGAATAACGTCAGTGATGCGATGAGTCCGGCTGCCGCAGGGCTAGGAAAACCCATGAAATCGTTGGAATGTTCCTTCGCCTCATCAGGATCCTTGACCGAGGCGGCGATGCAGTTGAAGCGCGCCAAACGAAGGGCTGCACACAGGAGATAAACAAAGGCGATGACCCATCCTGTCTGGTGAAAATCCTTGAGAACAATCTGGTAGACCAGCAGCGCCGGAGCCAGGCCGAAGGAGACGACATCGGCTAGGGAATCAAACTCCCGTCCGAAGGGGCTCTCAAACCCACCGAGTCTCGCGACACGTCCGTCCAACAAATCAAAGACGCAGGCTCCAAGGATAAAGGCAAGGGCCTCGTGGTAGCAATGGGTCACGGGTTCTCCCCCGATATTGAGAAGGGCGGCCTCGATGATCTTAAGAACGGCCGCAAAACCGCAAAAAAGATTTCCCGCGGTCATCAAATTAGGGAGGAGGTATATGCGCGGTTCGTGCTTGTTCATCGGGTTGATCTTTTTCAGAGGGGCATCCGGGCCATGGGGGATTCGCCACCCTTGACCTGTTGACCGGCGGAGACGAGCACCTCGGCTTCAAGCGGAAGGAAAAGATCCGTGCGGGAACCGAACCTGATCATGCCGAAGCGCTCTCCGCGTTCGAGCAACTCGCCCTTCACTGCCCAAGGCACGATGCGCCGTGCGATTGCCCCCGTGATCTGCTTCACCCCCACCGTGCACCGGGGCGATTCCTTGGAGCCGAACACCCAGAAAAGGCTCTCGTTGAGTAGCGAGGCCTCTGGTTTGCGGGCATCCAGATAAAGCCCCCCACGGCCCTCGGTAAAGAGGATCTCACCGGCCACAGGTGCACGGTTCACATGCACGTCAAAGACCGATAGGAAAACCGAGACCCTTTTCATACGGCACTTGAAAAACTGCTGCTCCTCAACTTCATCGACAAGAGTCACCGTCCCGTCAGCCGGGGAGACCGCAATCCTGGGATCGGAGTGAGGGATGCGCTCCGGGTCACGGAAAAACCAAAGTGAGAAGAGGACGACGGCCGAAGCCAGCAACATCAGGACCTTCACATGAAGCAGGAAGGCGGCGATCCAGACGATCCCCAGGATCAAAAAAATCCACCGCCCCTCATAGAGTGCCCTTGCTGGTTTTTGCATTCGGTGGAAGAGGATAGTTGGCCTGCGTTGGGAATCGCCAGCCGATAATCACCTTCGTCATTGCAGTCACCCGCAGATCGGCCCATTTTTATCCCATGACGATAGTCGCCAAAGTCCCGGATACAGATCTCACGATGGGGGAACTCCTCCGACTTTACCCGGGAGCGCGCCGCACACTCTTTCAACTTCATCATATCGGGGGATGCAGCAGTTGTGGATTTTCAGATAGCGAAACGCTGGCCCAGGTCTGCTCCAGGAACGGAGGCCTTGACCCGGCAAGAGTCCTTGAAGAGATCAGCGAGGGTCATCTCAAGGATGAGCAACTTCTTATCCAGCCCCTGGATCTTAAATTCAGGATCGGTGAAGCTGGCATCAGACTCCTCGATATCCGGACACGCGAGGAATTCGAGGCCGTCTCGATACCGGGAAGTCTTTTCATGAACCAAGAGACCGTCCAGGCATCAATGAACTGGCCCAAGGAAACGGAGTTGATCCTGATCGATCATATGGGGAACCGCGTTCTTGATGCATCAGCCTATTTTGCCGGACACGGCTTCACGGCGGTCAGGGGCCTGAAGGGGGGAATCGATGCCTATGCCGAACTAGCCGACCCGACGCTTCCCAGGTACTCCGTGGAAACCGAATCATGAGCATGGTTAATAGGGAAGAAGAACTCACCCGCTCGGTCGAGGAGGCGGCCCGTCAGCCGAAAAACCTCGGCGAAATGGAATCCGCCGATGCTGTAGGCACAGCCGGGCGCAGTGACTGCGGGGATATGCTGAGGATGTGGGTGAAGTTCAAGGAAGAGAACGGGCGGCGTGTGATCGACCGTGCCACCTTCCAGTCCTTCGGGTGCCAGACGGCTATCGCCGTTGCCAGCATCGCAACCGAGATGATCAGGGGGAAAACCGCCGAGGAAGCACTTGCCATGAAGGGAGACGAACTCTCGTCACCCCTCGGCCCCCTCCCCCCGATGAAGATTCACTGTGCACAACTGGTCGAGGAGGCTCTCCGCTCCACGCTCGATCCCAGTGCGAACAAAAAACAGATTTCCACCACTCCCTCCGATATCTCCGGTCCGACACTGGCTGATCAGTTGATCGCCAAGGGAGAGGGAAAGCTGAAAATCACCCTTCTACACAAGAACGATACACCGTAGAATTAAATCCCACCTTTTCCCATGAACTCCCAACAAGAAATCATCCTCTCGCGCGATACCAACGCCATCCAAATCCCGAGCGGCAACCCACTTCTGCTCCCCGCAGGAACCAAGGTAATGGTCACCCAATCACTTGGTGGAACCTATACCGTCGCCACCGCAGGCGGCTTGGCACGCATCGATGAGAAGGATGCGGACGCACTCGGACTCGAAACCGCCTCAACCACGGAACCAGCCAAAACCGCCGTGGAGGGACCTCTGGAGGAAGCTGTCTGGGGCCAACTCAAGACCGTCTTCGATCCCGAGATTCCCGTCAACGTGGTCGATCTCGGCCTGATTTACGAGTGTCAGCTCCTGCACCCCGAAGAGGGAGTCACCAAGGCACATGTCAAGATGACCCTGACCGCTCCCGGTTGCGGAATGGGTCCGACGATTGCAGCTGATGCCCGGGGCAAGATCCTGACTCTTGAGGGAATCGACGAGGCCGAGGTGGAGCTTGTCTGGGATCCGGCTTGGAACCAGAGCATGATCAGCGAGGCCGGTCGCATGAAGCTCGGTCTGGTATAATTTTCCTCTTTTGAGTTGCCTTATTCCCTCAGGCCATTCATTGTCCACGCCTCATGAGCCAACATCCCAGCCTTAAAGGAAGCAGCACCATCGCTGCGAAACGCAGCGTGCTGAAGCGCTTTGAGCGCGTTGAATTGCTCAAGAAACGCAGTCAGTTCAAGCCGGGGCAGCGCGTCATCGGCCTCCCCAAAACCAAGCCAGAAGCCTGATCCCCTCGACGGATCATGCCGCTGGGAGCCTTATGAAGGGTTCCCGCTCAGGGGAGAAAGGACTCCGACTCAATCGTTTTTTGGCCGCGGCCGGCCTTGGCTCAAGACGGTCCTGCGAAGAGCATATCCTCAAAGGTCGTGTCACGATCAACGGGTCCGTCCGTAAAGAGCTGGCGACCCGAGTCCTTCCAGAGGATGACATCAGGGTCAATGGTCGCGTCATTCATGCCATCGCCCCTAGAACCATCCTGCTGAACAAGCCGGCCGGCTACACCACTACCAGAAGCGACCGCCACGCCGAACGGACCATCTTCGAACTTCTTCCGTCAGATACCGGACACCTCTTTCACGTCGGACGACTCGACAAGGAGAGCGAGGGACTTCTTCTCCTCACGAATGACGGCATGCTTGCCCAGCAGTTGATGCACCCCTCCAAGGGGATTGAAAAGGAGTATGAGGTGATCCTTGACAGGACCTTTACCTCGCGCGATGCGGCACTACTCAAGAAAGGGACCCGGATTGAGGGATCCCTGGCACGCGTCGAGGCGATACGGCAACTCGCACCGAACAAGATACAGATCATTCTCCATCAGGGGCTGAAGAGGCAGATCCGCATCATGCTTGGACAGCTCGATTATAAGGTCAAGCGACTGAACCGTACCCGCCTCGGCCCTCTCACCCTCCGCGGGGTCAAGCCGGGCAGCTACCGCGACCTGAGGAAGGAAGACCTGGAAATGCTCCGCAAGGCTCTCTCGACTGCCAAGCTGAATCGGACGACGAGAGAGAAAACACCCGGAGGCAACGGCCCCAAGGGCAATAAAAACATCCCTCTCACAGATGCGGACATCTTCTCGGACGTAGCCAACCAATCACCTGCCAAAACAGGCCTCCGAAAGGAATCTCATCGAAAAGATGAGTTCAAATCCCGACGAACGCTTACTTCAGAATTTCAACGCGCTAAGCCAGCCCGTAAGACCTCACCCACGCGCGCTAGAACTCATAGATAGTAGAAGTTGATTGCCAAGCAGGGATAGCGAAAGGCACCGAACCTTCTGAGCAGAAAAAAGCCCTCCCCACTTCCGGGAGGGCTTTTCTATAGATAGCTTATGGCAGAAGGACTAGGCGTTCGAACGACGGCGACGGATCATGATGATCGTGAAAGCCGTCAGGCTCAATCCAAGCAAGGCACATGTGGAGGGTTCTGGAACAGAGCCC
>CAINEX010000116.1 GCA_903847935.1 uncultured Spartobacteria bacterium
GAAGGAGGCCATATCTCGACGTTGTCCGCCCCCTCGGAATCGACACTGCGGTGAAGTTGGTAAGGCCGAATCCAATCGGGACTGGTGAATCCAAACGGATCAACAATACGCCATGAGTATTGAAGCCGTGGAGGGGGCCAAACTCCAGAGAGTCCTGAAAGCCGGTTGCCGAGACGCCCAAGGCTGCCCGCGGGAGAATGCTCAGGCCCTGCCGGATCTCGTCTAGGAGGAGCTGTGGCGAGGCCAAGGACGACAGCGCAACATTGCCGACGACGAGGTGAGTCGCGACCGAATCCGGAGGGAGGGAGAGTGCTAGGACTCTCTCGATGCCAGAGACCGGCAGAGCAGGGGGCGCACGCTCAGAGGCCTCCGCTGCGCCCGTCCCCACGCTATCCGTCTCCGTGTCCATGTCATCATCGCCAGGAGAAGACGCTGCCCCCCGGCCAGAATCAGGGAAGATGGCGCCCAAAAGCCCTTCCACAACATAACCCTCCAGAGCCACCCCCTCCGCGAAGGTCTCAGCGTCCCAAATGAGCTCGGCCTGGTCCCCCTCCAGTTCGAGCGCCGGACAGCCTAATAAAGCCAGAAGGTACCCCCAAGACAGGTCCTCGTCTCCAAAACGCTCAGGCCGACCCTGGCCAGCCAGCCCCGCCACGAGCCGCGCTCTCTCGCGATCCGCATCATGGCGAAAGATTGCCACCCGAGTCTGAATATGGTCCTCCGGGGACCAGTAGATCTCGGCAGTGCCCCCCAGCTCCCTGCTGAGTGCGCCGTGAGAAGAAGTGGGGAAATCAATGACGAAGTCCGCCGCGCCCCGAGCCAAACGGCTCAGTTCGGTGCCTGGGGCGGCTCTCGCCACCTTGTCCAGATATCCGGCCAGCCTGGTCCAGTGCTGGGTGTTCCGGTAGCCGCCCTTACGAAGGGCGGCCAGCTCCTCCCTAAGCCCTGCCGTAGAGAGGTGGCATTGGTAAAGAACCCAATACCTGCCAAGGTTGTTCGCCTGATGAGCGCGATCGGTCTTCCCATCACTGGGTTCCAGCTCGGCCCGGAACCTGAGGCTCTGCCGGAGCGCCTGCTCCACCAATGCCGCCGCAGCAAGCTCGCCCGCCATCCGCACTTGGGAGGCCCAAGCGCCATTGTCGCCATACCCTTCCGCAGCTGTTAGGGATATGATCACAGTGCGCCCGCCAATATGCAGTGCGCATGAAAAGTCCAAGACATGGGACTGAAGGTCCATGTCGACGGCCGCATCGGTGGCCTTTTCCGGTGCCTTTAAAGGCAACTGACCCGTTGAGGTCGCCGGACTTGTAGGAATCGTGCGAACCATCTTTAGGAAGGCCGCTCGCTTGGCCCCCCCAGCGACCGCCGAGGTCGCAGACGTCGCCGCCGCATTGGCTTTATCTCCAAAGCCGAATGATTCCAATTTGTTGCCAGGCCCCTTCGGCCTGGCCTCCGCCTTGCTATTTTTAATTTTGGTTGATTTCTTCTTAGAGGTCATGTCGATTTTTGAAGTATCCCTCCTGTCGGGAAAGAAGGTGTTAGGAGGTTAGGTGTAAGTAATATTGGGACCCTGATCCGAATGCACGAATCAGAATTGGCGAAAAAATTTCAGGTCGTCTGAAATGATCGAAATTTACGCAATCAGAGTTGTTTTCTTCAATCGTCTACCCCATTCCCCGGGTGCAATTAAAAGTTTGGTGACTTTTGATCGTCTAAAACAAAACGGCGAGAAGCACAAAAATCAGTTCGTGATAACCGATCCTCTGATGCGATCAATGATGTCCAAGTACTATTTATCGATGCCCGAAGGAAAACGATCTGGAAGATTTTTCCGAAAAGTCATTACCACATATTTCATATTGAAACGGCGTTGAATGGCTTCTGCAAGATCTCGATATGAATCCACGGAATAGTCGGAGCTGGTGATATCGACATTCAGCGGAGACATACCCAGTGCATTGGCGGCATCCTCTTCGTTGCCGATCAGAATATCGACATACTTCATGAGTCCGGTCATTACCGCCTGCGCCTGTTTACAAGACCACATTTTTTTCCGGTAGTTCAGGTCGCAACTAACAGTGAGTCCATGTTTTTTTGCGGCTTTCAACGCAGTTTCAGCCAGTTCGGCTGAAGCTGGACCAAGGGCTGCTAATGTACCGGAAAAATGAAGCCAGTCTTTTCCGTTAAAGATCTTTTCAAAGTCAAAATCGGAGGCGGTAGAATTGGACATGAC
>CAINEX010000117.1 GCA_903847935.1 uncultured Spartobacteria bacterium
AGGACTTTCCAGCTCTTGAGCATTCATCCATTTGAGAAGGTGCCTATCCATGAACTACTTACAGAAACCAACCTCAAATCTTATATCCCTCCAGAAAACAACCAGCTGATACTGTTAGACTTATAACCGGACGCTAGTGATATCAACATGGATAATTTGTATCTGTTGACTGAAATCAAGGCGGCCAAGACTGATAAGATCGTTTTAGAAAACAGATTTAAAATAGCTTTGGTATTTATTGGAGTTGCCATCATATCCGATAGCTCATCCGAGCAGGATGATGCGGTAGCCAGTAATGATCAAAAAGAGACTCTTGAACAGATCGTAGCCTCGATAAGCAAGTCTGTCTCTATGGTGATTCTGCCCCTGATTAATCAGTTGGCTAGTCTTGATGAGTTTCCAGCGACTATCACAGAATAGACAGAAATCCTTCTCATCTTTCCTGCGCCTTTTGCGCATCTTGTAGCGATAAACTCATCTTTTTAATGAATCGCTAGACGAGGGATGGGGAGCTACCGCATCCTCGTGCATGGAAATTGAGGCCCCAATCCCCTTTGCGAAGCGCACGAGTCTGCGGCTTCCTCTGGTCTCAGCCTCGGTGGAGGCGGGGTTTCCTTCTCCAGCCGATGATCACATGGAGCGTGGGATCGATCTCAATGAAGAACTGATCCGCAACCCTGCCGCGACCTTCCTTGTCCGGGTGAAGGGGGAATCGATGCGCGATGCCGGGATCCATGCCGGGGATGTCCTGATCGTCGACAAGTCCCTCACGCCGACCGACCGCAAGATCGTGGTCGCGATGATCGACGGGAACTTTACGGTGAAGCGTTTCCGTAAGCGGGGAGGGCAGGTCTTCCTCGAAGCCGAGAATCCGGAGTTTGCAGCCATCGAGGTGACGGAGGGTCAGGAACTCTCCATTTTCGGCGTCGTCTCCTACATCATCCACCAAGCCAGATAGGCGAAGTAGCGACAAATGATAGCGCTGGTCGACTGCAACAACTTCTTTTGCTCCTGCGAGCGGGTCTTCAATCCCGCCCTGCAGGGGAAGCCGATTGTGGTGCTCTCCAACAACGACGGATGCATCATTTCCCGGAGCGAGGAGGCGAAGGCGCTCGGTATCCCGATGGGAGCCCCTCTGCACGAGCAGCACGAGGTGATCCGCAAGCATGATGTCCAGGTCTTCAGCTCGAACTACACGCTCTACGGGGACATGTCCGCGCGGGTGATGTCGATCCTCCGGGAGGAAGTTCCGGCGATCGAGGTTTACTCAATCGATGAGGCATTCCTGAGACTCCCGGGCAACTTCGACGAGGAGATGGCGCGTACACTCCGAGCAAAGATCCTTCAGTGGACGGGGATCCCTGTCTGTATCGGGATCGGATCGACGAAGCTGCTGGCGAAGCTGGCCAATCGCCATGCCAAGAAGAACAAGGCGCTCACGGGCGG
This sequence comes from uncultured Spartobacteria bacterium, assembly GCA_903847935.1. GTDB lineage: Bacteria > Verrucomicrobiota > Verrucomicrobiia > Chthoniobacterales > UBA6821 > UBA6821. The sequence continues at coordinate 1,447 of CAINEX010000117.1, forward strand.
GGTCTTTGATCTCCCGCGCTACTGGGATCCCGAGGGGATTCTGGCTGATACGCCGACCGACGGTCTCTGGGGTGTGGGAAGGAACCTGGCAGCCCGACTCGCCAAGATGGGGATCAGGACGGCATTGGATTTTCAGCATGCTGATCCGGCCGCCATTCGCAAGAGCATGGGGGTGGTGGGGGAGCGGATGTTCCGTGAACTCAACGGAATCGCCTGTCTGGAGCTCGAAGAGATGCCTCCCGACCGAAAGGGTGTGATGGCCAGTCGCTCCTTCGGAAGTCCCGTGGAGGGGCTGGAAGAGCTGGAAGAGGCGCTTGCCAATCATGTGGCCCGTGCGGGTGAGAAGATCCGCCGCTTCGGATTGCTGGCCACGGGGATGGAGGTCTTCCTGCAGACAAACCGCTTCCGTAAGGACCAAGCCCAATATTCCCCCGGTATCGGGATCACGCTGGATCGGCCGACCAATGCCACGGCAGAGCTGATGAAAACAGCCAACGATCTCCTTCACCGGATCTACCGGCCCGGCTACCGCTACAAGAAGACGGGGGTGCAGTTGACCAATCTGGTCTCCGAGGAGGGGTTCCAACCGAGCCTCTTTGACCAAGCGAAGCCCGGGAGGATCGACGTGGACAAGATCGTCGATGAGATCAACAGGCGTCTGGGCGACCCCAAGAATCCGATGATCACCCGCGCCTCCCAAGGCACCGAACGTGCGGGTAAAGGGAACAAAGGATGGAAGATGAAATCCGAGCGCCACTCACCCCACTACACGACCGACTGGAACCAACTGCCCGAGGCCCGGGTTGATTCTTGATCAATGTTGGACAGGCTTCCTTCGGGGAACTAGAACCATCCGCAAGGACCTCTAGCGGTCCTTTCTGTCTTATCTCCCAAGCTCCCTCCTTCTTATCACCGAACAAATACCCATGAAGACCATCGCCACCTCGCTCCTCTCCGCCTTACTTATTCTCTCTGGCATCAGCACTTCCTCTGCATGCACCGCGATGATGATGAAGGATGCGAATGGGAATGCCTATCAGGCCAGGACAATGGAATGGTCAGGAGTCTTGCCTGAGGCGCTTCATTACCTCCCTGCTGGATCACAGGTCCAGTCTGAAACACCTGATGGCAAGCAGGGTATGACCTTCAAGACAAAGTACGGTTTCGTGGGCGTCAGCCTGAAACATATGGTCCCGAATGCGAAGCAACCTGGGATCGCTGAAGGTGCCAATGATCAGGGACTTTCTCTTTCTCTTAATGCATTTCTCGGTTCCGAAGCGCCGGCGGTTGATTCCGATCCTAGCAAAGTCCTATCCATTATGGATTTTGGAGCTTGGGCGTTGGGGAACTTCCAGAACGTGGCTCAGGTCAAGCAGGCGCTGGCAAACAAGGATGTCAGCGTATGGCTCCCTCCGATCGCAATCCTTGGTGGGATGAAAGCCCCATTCCATTACGCAATCTTTGATAAGACAGGCGCAGGAATCGTTGTCGAATTTACTGAAGGCAAACTGAATGTTTATGACAATTCGGTCGGAGTGATGACCAATATCCCGGAGTTTCCATGGCACTTGAAGAATCTGAACAACTATGCCCAACTAACCAATGTCGACCGCAACAGCGGAACCTTCGGCAGCCTGAAAGTCAGTTCTCCAGATGGCGGCAATGCACTGGCAGGCATTCCTTTCACGCAGATCTCCTCTGGACGTTTCGTGAAGGCGGCCTTTTTCACCAATTACGTGCGGAAGGCCAAAACGCCCGCCGAAGCCATCCAAACCCTCTCCCATGTGATCAATAACTTTGATCGTCCTTACGACTTGTCTATCGATCTTCCCACCGGTGGGGTAGGTGCTGAGGGTGGAGACCCTAATGCCACGAGTTCCGAGGTGACTCTCTTCACAACGATGAACGACCTGACTCAAAATCAGTTCTACATCCGTCCGATCAATGCGATCAATTTCTCCAAGATTGATCTTCGTAAGTTGACTGTTGTCAAAGAGATCAAAAAGGTCTCTTTTGACGCGGTTGCTCAGCTTAACGGAGCCGATGTCACGGAACTGTTCCTGAAGTAGATCCGTGAATTACGAAACCCCTGAAAACAGCCCGGACTTTGCAAACTCTTTGGCTTAACGGCGCCCTTGATGGTGGTGCTTTAAATGGAGTGAAGAACAACAATCAGTCCTCCTGCATGTCGGATGATTGAAAGGATTAGATTCCTAAGTGAATTCATTAGTGCGTTCTAAGCGTTCACCCATCTAGCGAGAGAACATATCGAGGAGTAGGTTGGTTCCATGAAAACAACCTCCATCATCGGAATCAGCAGCTTGGCACTCACGCTCCTCACTCTGTCACTGACCTCGTGTTTCTCGTTGAGCACGACAAGGACTGGGACCCCAGACAGAACGACCACCATTACTCAGCAGACAAGGAGTAATCCAAACACTACCACCACGACACGCTCAACAACCTACTAACCGGTTAAGGGCGTATCCTTGATCGATCACTAAAACGAAACCCCAAACATTTCAATATTATGCTCTACACAATAGCCATTGTTCTTCTCGTCCTCTGGGCGCTCGGACTCGTTAGCGCCTACACGATGGGGGGATTCATCCATATCCTGCTTGTTTTCGCCTTGGTCATTCTGCTGGTGCAGATCA
>CAINEX010000118.1 GCA_903847935.1 uncultured Spartobacteria bacterium
ACACCGAAGGCAATCTTGTTCAGCACGTCGGCCAGATTATAGACAATATTGAGACCCTTCATGCTATCCTCGGGATTCGCTCCCGTAAGATATCCAACAAAGTATCCGATCGGATAGATGGCCCACCCGAAGGTCACAATGAGACGCATCAGGTTGAAGGCAGATTGCACGGCGGGAGGAGCCTTTTGTGCATTGATCTTGCTGGCCTCTCCAAAGAAAATTTCGAAGAGGATATAGGCCCAACCGAGCATGCCAACGATGAAGGCGGGCAGGGCGGCAACGTAGTGTGCCTCGCCGAGATATCCACCAACCAGCATGACCAGGGTGCCCAGCATGAGACGCCAGAAGACACCGACCGGCACCTTGGTGATAGCGGAGAGGATGAGGAAGAACTCTACCATCAAGAGAGGTACGGTGATGAGCCAATCGATGTAACGGTAGACGGTTGGTGTCTGACTAGTAGTCACCCAGACCTCGCGCATGTAGAAGTAGTGAACCGCCGCAACCAAGGTCACGAGTCCGGAGACGGTGAGCGAGGTCTTCCACTTTCCAGCAACACGCTGGGTCTCAAGGAAGAAGAAGGCTGTTGAAGCCACAAGGGCCATGGAGATCAGCCAGAATGACATGCCGACGAAATCGTTCGGCTGGAGGACAACACCCGAGGATGCCTGGGCCTGGCTGGGGAGGATAAGTGCCGCAAGGATTAGTAGCGGCGACTTGGTGAGTAGGGATCGCATCTTCATTGTTTTATGTTTTTTGGGTTGGGGGTTGGGGGTTTACTGCAGGGGACTAAAAGCAAAGAAAATGAAACTCAAGAGCTGCTAGACTCCTCAGAAAATAAAGGAGCCTGATAATGGTTTGGGGAACACAATAGCGCAGTTCACAGGGGGGTATTCGGAGTTACTAGGGACGCTGTATTTTAGCGTCAAGGGAATTTCCTTCCTTTTTCTTTTTCTAGTTTTCTTTTTTGAACCTCAAAACACTACCTCACCTCCCAGAAAAAGCATGCGCGTTCAACTCCTCACGGTTGAACGGGGTGGACAGGTTTGCGATAAAATATCATAGAACTTGCGGAGGTGTGGCTGAAGGTTAACGTGAAAACAATGTCCCCCCAACTTGCGGAGTTTATAGGAACGGCCCTACTAATCATTTTAGGAAACGGTGTGGTTGCGACCGTGGTGCTGAACCGCAGCAAAGGACAGAATGGTGGATGGATCGTGATCACTGCAGGATGGGCGTTGGGTGTCTTTGTGGCTGTCTTTTCGGTGGCTCGGATCAGTGGCGCACATTTGAATCCCGCCGTCTCGGTCGCGATGGCGATGGCGGGAAACTTACCGTGGGCCTCGGTACCTGGCTATATTGAGGCTCAGATTCTGGGAGCAATCTTCGGTTCGTTCATTGTCTGGCTCGCCTTCTTCCCTCATTGGGCAATCACGGAGGATCCCGAACTCAAGAGGGCTGCTTTTTGCACAGCCCCGGCAATCCGCTCTGTGCCGTCCAACCTGGTCTGCGAAATCATCGGAACCTTTGTCCTGATTTTCTGCATCTTCTGCATGAAGGGTGCCGTTGGTGCGCCGAAAAGCGACTCCGTCTTTCCGATCGATCTAGGCGCCCTTGGGGCACTGCCGGTGGGGCTTTTGGTTTGGGCGATCGGTCTCTCTCTCGGTGGCCCCACCGGGTATGCGATCAACCCCGCGCGCGACCTAGGTCCTCGCATTGCTCATGCCCTCCTGCCCGTGGCAGGCAAGGGAGGATCCGACTGGTCTTATGCTTGGATTCCCGTCGTCGGCCCATTGATCGGCGGGACGCTCGCAGCCGTTGTCTACATGGCACTGGGGCGCTTTTAATCGTTAATCCTCCCATGAAATATATCCTCGCCCTTGATCAGGGCACGACCAGCTCCCGCTCGATCATTTATAACGATAGCCTTCGGGTGATCGCCTCAGCCCAAAAAGAATTCACCCAGCACTTTCCGCAGCCGGGTTGGGTTGAGCACGACGGCATGGAAATCTGGGAGACCATTCTCTCCACGGCCCGTGAAGCGATCGCCAAAGCCGGTATCTCCGCCGATGAGATCTCGGCACTCGGCATCACGAACCAACGAGAGACGGTCGTTGTCTGGGATCGGAAGACGGGCGTGCCGGTCCATCGTGCGATTGTCTGGCAGGACCGCAGGACGGGTGAAGCGATGAATGCCCTGCGGGAAGCGGGCAAGGAGCCGCTGGTCCAGCAGCGAACCGGTCTCCTGCTCGACCCCTATTTTTCGGCCAGCAAGATCCGCTGGATTCTCCAGGAGATTCCTGACGGACAGGCGAGGGCCGAAGCAGGAGAGCTTGCCGCGGGAACCATCGACAGCTGGCTCATTTATAAACTGACCGGCGGAGCCTCCCACGTGACCGATGTCAGCAATGCCTCCCGCACCATGCTGATGAACATCCGCAAAGGGGATTGGGATTCTGAGCTGCTCGCGCTTTTCAATATCCCCGCTGCCATCCTCCCCCGCATTGCTCCGAGCAGTGGCAGTCTGGGAGTCACGGATGCCGCACATTTTGGCGTCTCCATACCCGTCACAAGTGCTATTGGTGACCAGCAGTCGGCTCTCTTCGGGCAGCTTTGCACCAAGCCCGGCTTGGTCAAATGCACGTATGGGACGGGTTGCTTTCTCCTTGAGTTCACGGGACAGGATGCGATTTCCAGCACGAATCGTCTGCTGACCACCATTGCCTGGAAGATCGGAGAGGGCTCGCTGCAGTATGCTCTCGAGGGAAGCGTCTTCATGGGCGGGGCGTCGATCCAGTGGCTGAGGGACGGACTCGGCATCATCAAATCCGCGCCCGAAGTTGAGGAACTTGCCAACCGGGTTAACGACAGCGCGGGGGTCTTTCTGGTACCTGCATTCACGGGGCTCGGTGCTCCTTACTGGGATCCTCAAGCGAGAGGCACTATCCTGGGTCTGACCCGTGGGACCACTTCGGCTCATATCGCACGCGCCACGCTGGAGGGAATCGCCTTCCAAGTCAGTGACCTCGTCACGGCGATGGAGAAGGATTCCGGTAAAAAGATCACCACGCTCCGGGTGGATGGTGGTGCCTCGGCCAGTAACCTGCTGATGCAGACGCAGTCCGATCTTCTCGGGTGCACGGTGGAGAGGCCTGCCAATCTGGAGAGCACGGCCCTTGGTGCAGCCATGCTTGCAGGTCTGGGTGCCGGGATTTGGCCAAGTATCGAGGAGCTTTCCAAGATCCGCTCCGTGGAGCGCCGCTTCGAGCCGGAAATCACGGCTCAAAGCCGGAGATCCCGACTGAAGATCTGGAAGCGGGCCGTTAAACGTGCCCAGAATTGGGCCACCCAATCATGAACCGCAATCACCTGCTCAAAAAAATCGGGGAGACCCCGAGATGGGATGTCATTATCATCGGCGGTGGCGCCACCGGATTGGGTGTGGCCGTCGATGCCGCCTCACGCGGTTACAAAACGCTTCTTCTGGAAGGTTCTGACTTTGCGAAGGGAACCTCAAGCCGAAGCACCAAGCTTGTTCATGGAGGCGTCCGCTATCTGGAGCAGGGAGACATCCCGCTTGTCCTCGAGGCATTGAGGGAGCGGGGACTCCTTCACCAGAACGCCCCTCAGCTTGTTCACCACCTCTCGTTCTTCATCCCCCGCTACCAGTGGTGGGAGGGACCCTTCTTCGGCATCGGGCTGAAAGTGTACGATGCTCTTGCGGGTAAACTAAACCTTGCGCCCTCCCATTTGGTTTCCCGCGAGGAAACCATGAAAAGGATTCCAAACATCGAGAGAGAGCACCTTCTCGGAGGCGTGGAGTACTTCGACGGGCAGTTTGACGATGCGCGTCTGGCGGTCACCCTCGCCCGCACAGCGGTCCACCATGGGGCCTGCGTCCTGAACTACACTCGGGTGACAGGACTCACCAAGAGGGATGGCCTTGTGAAAGGTGTCACCTTCACTGATTTGGAAACCGGTTCGAGCCATGTGACGGAGGGTGCCGTGGTGATCAATGCCACCGGAATCTTCAGCGACGAGATCCGGCACATGGATGACGCCATGGCGGCCAAGGCCGTTCAGCCGAGCCAAGGGGTGCATCTTGTATTCGATCGCTCCTTCCTTCAGGGGGAATCAGCGATCATGGTCCCTCACACCGATGATGGGCGCGTCCTCTTTGTCATCCCTTGGCATGGAAAGGTCCTTGTCGGGACGACCGACACGCCGATGCAGGATCCCGAGATCGAGCCGCGCGCCCTTGCCGAGGAGGTTGGATTTATTCTACGCAACGCCGCACGTTATCTGGCCCGTGATCCGCAGGAGAAAGATATCCTCAGTATTTTTGCCGGGCAGAGACCACTTGTTCGCAAGCCGGGGAAGGATGGATCAGCGACCAAGGCCATTTCCCGCAATCATGAAATCCTCGTCTCCGAGGCTGGTCTCGTCACGATCGTGGGCGGCAAGTGGACCACCTACCGCAAGATGGCCGAGGACACGGTCGATCACGCGATCCTGCTGGGGGGGCTTGCGGAGAAAAAATGCGAGACCGATCATCTCCAACTCCTTGGATGGCGTGCTCCAGGTGCGCCCGCTCTTCCCGACTGGCTCTCCGTTTATGGAAGCGATGCCGATGCAATCACGGCCCTGATGGATGCGGAACCCTCACTGGCGGAGGCCATGCATCCGAACCTGCCCTACCCGTTGGCCACAGTTGCGTGGGGAGTCCGGTACGAGCAGGCGCGCACGCTGGAGGATGTCCTTTCACGCCGCACGCGCGCTCTCTTGCTTGACGCCAAGGCGGCCATCGAGTCTGCGCCATCCGTAGCCAAGGTGCTGGCTAAAGAGCTCGGGCGCGATCGGCGGTGGGAGGAGGATCAGGTCAGGGAGTTTATTGCCCTGGCTCAGGGTTATCAGCATCAGGCGTAGCGCAGCCCCGACATTTCACACGATTATCCAGGGAAATGAACAATTTCTTATTGCCGTTTTCTCGATCAAGGCATCTGGTTCTGATGCTAGCAGCTTTGGCGCTGACAGCGTGCGCAACCGATGCCACCGTCAAGGAAAGACCTCCTCGCTACCAGCAGCCGTCCGTGAAGGCGCATTCTTCGGGGAGCGCTCTGGAGAAAACGGAAGCGCTGATTAGGCAGGCACTCCACCATCATAATACAAGCCCGCTTGTCGCCCTTGGTGAGAACATGCAGGCGGCGCGGACGGCACTTGATCTGCTCAAAGTCCATCCGGATGATCGCGCTGGCCTGCACGATTACAATTTCGCCGTTTCCCGTATGATCGGGATCATTCGTGATGCCAAGCTTGATCCCTGGAGCAAGCCATTGATGGTCCCCTCCGGCTCGGGAACTATGGTTTTAACACACAGACCAGACCCCCGCCCGAACTGGAATCCTTCACTCTACACCTTCACGCCGGTCGACCAGTTCACCATCGGTGGAAAATACGTGGAGGAGCATGCCACCCGCCCTGGTATCGGTGCACCAGTCGTTGCGATCGGCCGAGGAATGAACAAGGATTGGCGCGCCATTTATTTCACGCGGAAGACGTATTACGGCGTCACGGCCGTGGCTCGTTTTGAGGGGAGCCGTTGTGAGATAGCGTTTGAGGATCCGTTGGAGAAAGAATCGACTTCCGTTGGTGAAAGAAGATTCCCCCTTGGGGCGGATTTCACAGTGCCGCTGGCAGTCATGCTCGCGAGCAGCGCCCCTCAGGTGCCAAAATTGGAGCGGATGCTCTTCCCGGAGAAATATGCGGAGACCGCGCAACTCTCCCGACTCGAACCGTACAATCCGAACAAAGCAGTCGTGCTAGTTATCCACGGGCTGATGGATTCACCATCCACTTGGGCCCCCATGATCATTAATCTGCGGAGCGATCCCGAGATCCGTAAAAATTATCAGTTTTGGTTTTACAGCTATCCTTCCGGGTATCCCTATCCGTATTCAGCCTCCATTTTGAGAGAGAATCTGGATGGTGCCGAGAAGCGGTTTCCCCTTACCAAACCGATGGTTGTGATAGGACACAGCATGGGAGGGTGCATCAGTCGCCTGCTGATCACGGATACGGGGGATAATCTTTGGAGGCTCCTCTTTGATAAATCACCTGCACAAACAAAGTTCCCCTCAGAATCGAAGAAGCTTTATACAGAAGCCCTTATTTTCAAGCACAGGCCGGAGATTGGCCGGGTTATCTTTATCTCATCTCCACTCAAGGGGAGCGAGCTCGCGTCCATCTCGGTGGGAAGAATCGGTTCCATGCTGATCAGGACACCCAGGACCCTTCTTACGGCCGGTAATGACGCCCTGAAGATCGCGACTTTCCATGCCAACGACCTGAAGCTTAAGAGGGCCCCGAACAGCATTGACACACTCTCTCCGAAGAACCGCTTTGTCCGGATGATCAACAAGATCCCGATTACGCCCGGCATCCCGTACCATACGATCGTAGGCGATCGTGGCAAAGGGGACTCACCGAATTCATCTGATGGCGTGGTGCCGTATTGGAGCTCCCACATGGATGGAGCGCAATCGGAGTGCATTGTTCCGAGCGACCACGGGGCGCATCAGAATCCCAAGGCTTTTGCCGAGGTCAACCGGATCCTCAAGCTAAACGCCCAAGGCCAGTGATCCAAACGGCTCACCTGCCAAATCCAGGCCGACCGGAGCGGATTCGTCGGGAAAATTCGGGATCCTGATCCGCTTCCATCGCTGCCTTATTGATCAAGGCCCGTTGTCTCAAGGCCTGAAAGGAGAGACCCTCTGTCTCCAGTAGGCCGCGCTCATAGAACATCTCGTCGACTTGCCCGTTGAGAAGGATGCGCCAGTCCCATGCAGTTCTTGCCTCAAGGGGGCGCTGCGATCTAATCGCCGTGGTGCAGTTTGCCGTGATCGCATTGTACCATCGCGGATGCTCCCGCAGTGCATTCATGGAACGGATGTATTCAAGGAATCGCTCCCGGACCTCAGTGGGCGGCAGAGTGGTACGGTAGAGGTAGACTTGTTCGCCCTTGCGACGGTTGGTACGGACCCGAATAACATCCCGTTCGTCGGCCACCACGTAGACGAGTTCGTACTGGCGATAGAGACCGCCCAGTGCCGAATAATTCTCACCCTTTTCTTTCCTAGTCTCGATGGAGAAGGCGATGGGTGGCACGTCCCGGAACTGGAAACTCAGAATGGGATGGGCCATCCAAGAGACACCCCAGAAGTTGAGGAACGCATCGACTCCCGTCAGTTGGGAGAGACTTACGGTCCGGGTCTCCCAGCTCTCTCCAAGATCATTTCCGGTGGGATCGATTGGGTAGGCGAAATTGCGGATATTGTGGAGGGTGACGTGATCACCATGCACTTCAGCCCACGGTTCTCTGGAGACATCGGCTTGCCAATTGCGGTCATTGCTAGGCTGAACATGGATCCACCACCCGGATACGAGCGCAATGATAAGCGCTGCCGCGCCGCCTGCCCATCTGCTTCCTCTCAGGAACAGGATCAGAAGCAGAAGTTCCACCATAAGATAGATAAGGGCCATTCCATGGCCCGTCGCATAGCCCGCCGTGGTTACCTGCCCATCAAACCAAAGGGCACCGAAGGCCCAAGCTGAGACGAGGAGGATCAACAGTGAGGCTACAATGAGGACGGTCTTTTTCAGCACCTTAAGGAGAAGAGAGATCATCATGTGCTCACCGATTTGTTCCGCTGGTGCGGAACTCGGGGGAATAAAGTTTCCACTTCTAGGCAATAACCCTGGTAATTACCAATTCCGCGAGCGCTCTGGGTGCGAATCGATTGGGCGCGTGGAAAGCGGCCGGCACTCTACTACGCTGTGGGGGGCTTGGCCTTCCTGCGCCGCTGGGCCTCGGCGACAAACTCCTCCTGCGCATTGAATCTTTCGCCTTCCAGCGGACGGAGGTGGTAGGAGCCCTCCGTATCCATGACGCGGGCCTTCACATTGTCCTTCCAGAACCAGGTGATGATCTCCTCGATGTGCTCGTGAACGCGGGGATTGCGGATGGGAAATCCGGTCTCCACGCGGCGAAAGAGATTGCGCGGCATCCAGTCAGCACTCCCGAGGTAGATCTCGGGGGTGCCACCGTTCTCAAAGCGGATGATGCGGCTGTGCTCCAGGAAGCGACCGACGAGACTGCGAACCTCGATATTGTCGCTGACACCCGGAATGCCGGGGCGCAGGCAGCAGATACCGCGGATAAGCAGGTGTACCGGGATGCCGGACTGGGAGGCGCGGTAGAGAGCCTCGATCATGCTCTCCTCCACGAGAGCATTCATTTTGACAAAGATCCCGGCGGGACGTCCCGCCTTCGCGTGTTCGATCTCACGATCGATGAGGGAGAGCATTCCTTCCCTCAGGTCGTAGGGAGCCATCAGGAGTTCCTTCATGCCCGGGAACTTGGAAACCCCGGTGAGGATGTTGAACATGGTCGCCACATCCGAGGTCAGTTCCTCACGCGCGGTGAGGAATCCGAGGTCGGTATAGAGTCGAGCGGTGGAGGGGTGGTAATTACCGGTGCCGAGGTGCGCGTAGCGGCGGATGACTTCCCCCTCCTGCCGGACGACTAGCATGGCCTTCGCGTGGGTCTTGAGTCCCGCGATGCCGTAAATGACATTCACACCCGCTTCCCGCATGAGGCGGGCCCACTTGATGTTGGCCGCCTCATCAAAGCGGGCCTTCAGTTCAATGATGACGGTGACCTGCTTCCCGTTCTGGGCGGCATGAATCAACGAAGCCACGAGCGGAGAGTCGGAACTGGTGCGGTAGAGAGTTTGTTTGATGGCGAGGACGTTGGGGTCCTCCGCCGCCTGGCCGAGGAAATCGAGCACGGTCTGAAAGCTGTCGTAGGGATGCTGCATCAGGATGTCGCCCTTGCGGATGTGCCAGAAGATGTCGGCCTCCTCGTTAAGGGAGACGACCATGGCGGGCGTGAAGCGCTTGTCGCGGAGATCGGGTCGGTCGATCGAAAGGGCCAACGGCATCAGCCTGGTCAGGTTAATGGGGCCATGGTGACGGTAGAGATCGCCTGGTCCGAGGTTGAAGATTTCCAGCAGGCGGTGGGCCACTTGATCGGGACAGTCATCCTGCACCTCCAGACGCACGGCTGCGCCTCTGTTCACATGGCGGAGCTCCTCCTCAATGGCATGGAGCAGGTTATCGGCCTCCTCTTCGTCGATGTAGAGGTTGCTGTTGCGGGTGACACGGAAGAGATGGGCTCCGATCACCTTGACCCCGTGGAAGAGGGATCCGACATAGTGTTTGATGATGCTTCCGAGGAAGACGAAGTCGTGTCCCTGCTCGTCGGTTTGGTTGGCGAAGGGAACGACACGGGGGAGGATTCTCGGCACCTGAACGACGGCCAGATCGGTATTAAGACCTTCACCCTCGAGATGCACGATGATGTTCAGGCTCTTGTTGAGAAGTTGCGGAAAGGGGTGAGAGGGATCGATTGCCAGCGGTGTCAGCACGGGGAAGATCCGCTCATGGAAGAACTTCTCGAAGTGAGCCCGCTCCGATTCAGGGACTTCTGGGAAATTGTGAAATTTGATGTTCTCGGCGGCAAGGCCGGGCTCAACCTCCTCGTTCCAGCAGCGGTACTGGTCATCGACCTGCTTGCGGGCCCGCTTGGCGATCGCGGCCAACTCCGACTTCGGGGACATGCCATCGGGTGCCAGCGCCACCGTGTTGGTCTGCACCTGCTGCTTGAGTCCGGCAACGCGCACCTCAAAAAACTCGTCAAGATTGGAGCTGACGATGCAAAGGAATTTCAGCCGCTCCAGCAGGGGGTTCTCCTTGTCGAGCGCCTGATCGAGCACCCGCTGGTTGAATTCCAACCAACTGAGACCGCGGTTGATGAAGTGGGAGTGATGCCCTTTTTCCATAAACACCTATCGTGCGATGTCTTCCGATTGTGTTCAAGGGGGCTTTTGTAACAAATCCGCAACCGAAGGAGGGCAAGATGGAATCTGGAAGCAACAACGAACCCCCGCGCGAAAAGCGCGAGCCCCTTAAAACCAGTTGATGTGGTGGGACAGCATCACATCCTCATCAAAGTGAAAGTACCCCTTGAACGTCTTCCCTTCCAGCATCCCCGGCATCCAATACTGATCATCCTGCCACATGTCGTGATAGGGAATCGCTGAAGGCTCTATCCAGTGGGGGATTGCCTCGTCGGTCTCCTCCGGGACTCCAACGCATCCCTCGGCAGTGAAGACCACGCAGTGAAGCGCCAACCCATCCACAAACTGGAAGTGTAGTTCTCCCCGCTCAGAAAGATTCAGCGGTGTGACACAGAGCTCCTCCTGAGTCTCGCGAATCGCGGCATCGAGCGCGATCTCTCCGGGTTCCAAGCGACCCCCGGGTCCATTGATCTTGCCGGCACCGAGTCCACGCTTCTTGCGGATCATCAGGATCTTTCCCTCCTTCATCACAAAACAGAGGGAAGCTCTCATCGTCGGTTGCCAGCGATGCCAGAAGTTGGGGTCGTGGGAATCCATATGGAGTGAATGAATAAGGGGAATCGGTTTCTTCGCCGTTTGTTTTATACAACTTCACTTACGCGCCTGCCCCAGTCTGGAAAACTCCAGCCACCTATTAACGAATCTGAGGACAGAAAGAATTTTCAGGCACTACTTAGATTCAGGCGCCAGCTTTTTTACCTCTGCTTCATCCTTGAAGACGAGGGAGATGGAGTTGAGGCAGTAGCGGAGGTGGGTTGGTGCCGGGCCGTCGTCGAAGACGTGGCCGAGGTGACCTCCGCAGCGGGCGCAGAGGATCTCGGTACGTACCATGCCCAGGGAGACATCACGGATTTCCGTGATGTTTTCGGGGGCAAACGGACGGTAGAAGCTGGGCCACCCGGTGCCGGAGTTAAACTTCGAGCTGGAGGCGAAGAGTGGCAGTCCGCAGCCGGCGCAGAAGTAAACGCCATCCTTGTGGTTATCCAGCAGATTCCCGCAGAAGGGGGCCTCGGTGCCCTTGGCCCTCAGCACGCGATAGGCGGCAGGACCAAGCTGCTTCTCCCACTCGGCATCGGTCTTCACGACGAGGGGACTCTGAACCACTGGGCCCGGTTGACCATCGAGGCCGATAAGGCGGACGGCCACGGTATGCGTGTCACTTGTGGAACTCGAGGGGGTCTGTGCTGACATGTAGGAAAGCATAGAAAGCAGGAGGAGAGCCGGCAAGAGATGACGTGAAATGGGGAGGAACATGGAATCAACCTAGCCCAAGTTTCCGCCTGCACAGAAGAATTTTTCCTTTGTTCCTCATCACCACACTGATGAGATTGCAGGGTGATTTTCCAATCTTGGATTCCCTGGCTTCTGATCGCTCTCGGTTCTTATCTCTTGGGATCGATCCCCTTCGGATTTCTTGCCGGAAGACTCTGCGGCATCGATATCCGTACCAAGGGAAGCGGTAATATCGGGGCGACCAATGTGCTTCGCGTGCTCGGTAAGAAGTGGGGCTATGCGGTCTTCATCTTGGATTTCCTGAAAGGGCTTCTTCCAGTCCTGTTTGCGCTTGATTGGGGACACGCCCATGGCGTGAATCCAACCTCCGCCCCGGGTGCGCTGGCAGCCCTCTGCACGCTCTTGGGGCATAGCTTTCCTGTTTGGCTCGGGTTTAAGGGAGGCAAGGGGATCGCCTCCTCCGCCGGAGTCATTGTCGGCCTTTTCGGCCTCGGGGCCTTCCTCTTTTGCCTCGGCACCTGGATGCTTCTCTTCACCACCACACGATATGTCTCCGTGGCCTCGATCGCCGCCGCGCTTGCCGTCCCGACCTCCGTCTCACTGCTCTTCTTTATGCACCGGAAGGATTGGCTGACGCTGCTCATCGCCGTGGTGATGTGTGTGCTGGCCATCTGGCGTCACCGCTCGAACATCGCCCGTCTCCGTGCAGGGACCGAACCCCGGTTTGAAAAGAAGGCCAAGACGACCAAGGAGAGTAAGGCCAATCAATGAGTACACCCCAGGTCAGTGTGATCGGTGCAGGGGGCTGGGGAACAGCTCTGGCTCTCCTCATGGCCAGGAGGGAGCTAAAGGTCACCATTTGGGGGCATGACCCCGTTCACGTGGAAGCGATGAGATCAGAGGGTGAGAACGGCAAGTATCTTCCTGGTGTCTCCCTCTCTCCATTGATCCACCCGACGACTTCGCTTAAGGAATGCGTCGAGGCCGAAATCCTTTTCCTGGCTGTTCCCTCGAGCCATTTGAGATCGGTCTCCTCAAGCCTTGCCGCAGCGGGTCTTGCGAAGAACACAATCATCCTCTCTTGTACGAAGGGAATCGAGCGGGAGCGTGGACTTCTGATGAGTGAGGTCCTTGAAGAAACAGCGCCGGGTGTCCCCGTGGCCGTGCTTTCGGGACCGAACCTGGCTGGTGAGATTGCTCGAGGGATTCCGGCCGCGGGAGTCATCGGATGTGCGGACACGGAATTGCTTCCACGACTTCAGGCCCTCTTTGAAGGGACGAGCCTCCGTGCTTACACAAGCTCCGATGTCCGTGGGATTCAGCTTGGAGGTGCTCTCAAGAATGTCTTTGCCGTCGCCGCAGGTGTCTCCGACGGGATGGGCCTCGGAGAGAATGCCAGGGCAGGGCTCGTGACCAGATCGCTTGCCGAGATGACGCGCCTGGGTGTGGCGATGGGCGGGCATCACGAGACCTTCCGTGGACTGAGCGGTGTCGGCGACCTGATGGTAACCTGTTTCAGCTCCCAAAGCCGCAACCATCAGGTGGGATCCCGCCTTGGACGAGGCGAATCGCTGGCAGAGATCACTGGATCCATGACGATGGTCGCAGAGGGGATCCCCACAACGATCAGTGCCCATGCCTGTGCCCGCAGGTTGAATCTGGAGACTCCGATTATCGACGAGGTATATGCCCTGATCCATGGCGAGAAGACGGCAGGCCAGGCCATGAAGGCGCTGATGGCGAGACAGCTTCGGTCCGAAGAAGCTCTCTAAGTGAGCTTTGCTTTTAGTGGATTGTGCTGATCAGCGCGTTGCTGACGGTGACGTGTCCGTCAGCCCAGAGGACATTAAAGCTGTTTCCCGGATGGGGGAATCCGGCTGTGGCTCCGTAGTGCCCGTCGGTGGCCAACTGGAGTTTACTGATCTTACTGATGATCGTGATCCTTCCACTCCGCCCGACCCGTTTGATGGCGTCGGCGGATTCTTCATCGGAGGTAGCCTGCCAGATGTAGCTTCCGTATTTAGGATCCGGCTTGGGATCCGACGGGCATGTCAATGTGGCGAGTGTCAGTCCGTAGTTGGAGAGTGAGGTGAGAGGTGTTAGCTCACTTGCTGAGACATCAAAAAAAGGTGGAAACTGATTATTATTCGCGGGATCGGCAATGTACGACTGCACGGCAGTTCCTACCTGGTGCAGGTTTCCAAGGCATTTCGCCGCTTTGGCATGCTCCAAGGAGGATTGAATATTCGGTGTCAGCAGGGAGGCCAGGATTCCGATGATGGTGATGACGATCAGTAACTCGATCATCGTGAATCCATGGCCCCGCCTGAAAGCTCTCATGGATTTCAAAACTGACGAGGTGGGGATCAGCAAGGATTTCATCGTCCACGTCCTCCACCCCCATTGCCCCCACCGCCGCCGCCACCACTTGTGCCGCCTTGGCCTGACATGACGGACTGCCGGTTTTCAAGGTAGGAGATCCCACGGTCGATGCGTTGCTCTGCTGTTTGGGACTGCTGTCTGACGGCGCGGCGGCTCTCCATCCGGTCGGCAAAGTCAGGGTTGCTCATCAGTTCCTCCCACTTCGCCCGTCTCTCCTCTTGGGAGAGGCCCTGCATCTGCTTGAAGACGGCTTTCATCTCCTCGACATCCTTGATGGCCTCCGCCTGTGCCTCGGGTGGGAGTTGCTTGATCTGGGCCTGAACGCGCGCCTCGCGCCACTCCGGATTCATCCGAAACTGCTGAACTTTATGCAATCTATCGAAAGGGTCACCGGCCTGCGTTTGTCCGCTGCTTTCTTCCTGCGGTGCACCCTCACCTTGGGGTCTGCGGTTGCGCCATTCCTGCTTGGTAAGGAAAAAGAAATTGGCAAGTTGCCCGTGAGCCGACCCGACGAGATTTTTGATGACTTTGCCTGCGGGTGCCGTTGGGGGAAGCTTCGATACGGATGGCGACCAATCCTGAGGCGTGCCGGTCATGACACCGGTTTTCTGGGCGGCCTGATCAAGGAGTTGTGGCAGTTGGTTGTCCGGCCCCTCGATCTTCAGCTCCAAGGTAGAGGGATCCATCCCGATAACGCCAACGGCGGATGGTCCTTGGTAAAAGTGGGGCGTCCAATCAGCCACCTTCCCTGTTGTCTCCAGGGAGGTCATGGCTGCGTCCAGAGCATTGTTGTTGGGTGCCGCCAGATAAACCACACGCACGTCTGCATCGAGGCGGCCAGAGAGGATATCCAGAGCCACGGCTGGGGTGACTTTATCCACGTCGAGAGAGACCGGGAGCGTGGAATCCAGGGAGGTCTTCACGCGGGTGTGTCCCTGCCTGGCAATCGAGGCAAGAACTTTGCCGAGCGGTGCGTCCTTCACGTGGATGGTCACCAGTCCCCAATCGGAGATCCATCGGGAAATTAAAATGGCCAAAAGGAGGAAGAGTAATCCTCCAAAGAGGTAAAGTCGCGTGGGGGCTGGGCGATTCATACGTTCTCAATTAAACCCACAAAGAGGAAATAGTCTCAAAGAAAATAGGCATGCTTGCCGACTATTCTTCGGCAATCTCCTGCGCGTAGGTGGCCGAGGCGTTGTCGCCACGGAAATCGACCGGTTCGCGTTCCCGGTTAAACAGTCCGAACCTCGGAGCATAGGAGCCCCACTCGTAGTTATCCACGAGAGACCAGTGAAAGTAGCCGATGAGTCTAACACCCTTCGCCTTCAAGGCCTTCACGACGGCGAGATGACGGTGCAAAAAATCACTCCGGAGGAGTTTGTCATGACGACCGTGATGCCGGTGTGGATCCGAACGATTGGCCATCCCGTTCTCGGCAATCACGATGGGCA
This sequence comes from uncultured Spartobacteria bacterium, assembly GCA_903847935.1. Classification (GTDB taxonomy): domain Bacteria; phylum Verrucomicrobiota; class Verrucomicrobiia; order Chthoniobacterales; family UBA6821; genus UBA6821. The sequence goes on from CAINEX010000118.1 coordinate 15,044, forward strand.
AATCGAAGCGTTCCAAGATGTGAACGAAATAGGCCAACCCCTCGGGGAGGAGTTTCCAGTCCCACCATTTGTTCGTGATGCTGTCGAGGAGGCGCTCGTGGAACGGGGGGCGCTTCGGCATCGGGTGCTGGCGGTGCTTGTGGAAGAGATCATGCCAGCGAGGCCAGCGCAGGACGTGGGCGATAAACGGGTCGTAGTAGTCGAAGGCGATGTAATCAAGGGGTGGATGAAATCCCTCCGGCACGTCGTAGAGGACATCAAGGAGACGAACCCACGCCTTCTCCAACGAGAAGGCGAAGGCAGCGAGATGGTGGAGACTTTTCAGCATCTGGCCCGACCAGTAACGGACTCTCGGGCGGATCGGGAGAGCCGCTTTCCGGAAGGCGGTATCGATCGTCCAGGCTTGTTTCCAGAGGTAGGCAAAGAGGTGGCTGCGAGGGATGCCTCGTGAGGGGGCGAAGAGAAGATCGAGCCAGGCCTGATCCCCCCAGTAGAGGTCACTGCTGTAGTTGTTGAAGCTCACCATCGGGGCCCAATGTCCGGTGCGCCCCTGCCCGGTGTAGAGCCGGTGGATCAGGCGATGGGCTTTCACATGAGCCTCCATGAGGTGAGAGAGGCATTTTACGGCCTGATGCAGGTTCTTCGGCGTCCCGGCACCCGAAGGGAAAATACCATTCAGATAACTGCAAATAGCGAGGAGGTTGGGCTCGTTGATCGTGAGGAACCAGCGTGGCGGCTCGGTGCCATGATCACGCGGGAGTACCTCAAGAAAGTAGACGACGGCTTTCTCCACATAACGGAGATAGTGTTCGATGGTCTCGGAATTGAGCCATGCATCGACTCCAAGCCAAGCCGGATGGGTGAAGTGGTGAAGGGTCACCATTGGTTCCAGTCCCTGCTTGCGGCAGTCGGCGAGAAGCGCGGCATAGCGCGCCAGGGCTGTCTCATCAAAGGGAGGCGGTTTGTTGGGGCTTGGTTGACCGTTGGAACTCAGCTCGGTGGAGGGCTGGATGCGCTCCCAAGCCAGACTCAGTCGGAAGGCATTCAGGCCAAGGGTACGACAACGGGCAAAATCCTCCTCCGCCAAATGCCAGAAATCAGCGGCCTCCCCGGCAGGATCGACCCGGTGTTTGTGTTCCGCCCATGCCCAGTTGTTCTGAGGCTCCCCTTCGCCGTTGAAGCCTCCCTCGTGCTGATAGGCCGAAGTTGCTACCCCCCAAAGAAAGTCGTGCGAAGGGGCTACCCTCGGCGGTTTTTCTCCATCCTGAGAATTTGGGAGAGTGGAGTGCATGGCTCTCCTGTAACCTTCACCACTTCAGCCAGCGGTGCCACCATTGTGTGGGTGTTTTTCCAAGCTCTACCGGTAGCTGGGAGGGAAGGTCCTCGTCCAGAAGTGTGCGTGCGATGAACTCCGCCGCGCCGGGGCGTGCCCAAGACAGCGCCTGATGGCGCATCCGAGCCAGACGATCTTGATCTCCTAGGAGTTGATCCACCTTATAGGCAAGGGTCGTGTAGTCGTTGCACTTGATGGCGATTCCCTTCTCCAGAAGATGATCGCTGTTGCGTTCCTCCTGCCCGGGGATCGGTGAGATGATTACCATCGGGAGTCCGCTGGCCAGACACTCCGAGAGCGTCAGTCCACCAGGCTTGCCGATCAGGAGGGTCGCAGCTTTCATCCAACGATCCATTTCCGTCGTGTAGCCAAGGGATGTGATCCGTAGACC
>CAINEX010000119.1 GCA_903847935.1 uncultured Spartobacteria bacterium
AAGTGTCGGGACCAAAGTAAAAGACTCTCCAAGGTTTTTCAGTTTTTCGTGGCGAGAGGGACGGTGAAGCCAAAGTGCCAGGGGTGTGATCCAGAGGATAACCCCGGAAATATGAAGGATCCCGTAACGCAGCAGAACAAAAGCCAACAGGATCAGTAGAAGATCACGGTAATCAGTCACCGCTTTTTTTCCGATCTCAAGAAGGGTTCCTCCAATAATGGCGCAGACAGCGGCTCCGGCACCAGCTGCTACAGCGACTACCCAAGAAACCTTATGAAAATGAATGAAGGTGCTGCCAATAACGAGAGCAATAAGGAACGAGGGCAGGATCATCGCCACGGCCACAACAAGCGCTCCTAGGATCCCCCTCACCCGATGACCGACATGAACGGCCAACCCGAAGGTGCTGTCCGGCTGAGGAAGAAACTCCGCAAGGGCAAAGCTCTCAAGGAACTCCTCTTCCGAGATCAGTTTACGACGTTGAACGACCTGACGACGCATGTGGCCTGCTGCTCCCTGAACGGTGGTCAGGGCAATTAGGAAGAAATACCAAGCCAACTTGAGAAGTGAGATTTTTGAACCAAGTTTCACATCTGAATCATCTGCTGAACTCTCATGAAAATTCACCTCATTACTCTTGGTGCTACCTTGGTTCGTGTCATCAAAATAATGGTGACTTTATTTCCCTCATCTCCTGAATCACCTACTCACCCAGTGTGAAGAGCCAACCAGACAGAATCAATAGAGGTGAGTTTTACACGGTGTCTGCAATGAGGGGGAATCAGAAGATAATCCCCCGCCTTGAGATTGAGATTCTCATCTCCCTCAAAGGTCAGGATTCCAGTCCCCTTAAGTAGCAGCACCCACTCGGCATCCAGCTGATCATACCAGAAATCCTTATCACTGCAGTGTCCCTTGGACACAATCGACTCCAACCGAAAGGAGGCACCCTCCAGAAGTGTGTGAAACTCTTCAGGTCCTTCAGGCGCATAAGCTTCTGCAAATAGGTTGCGGACAACGGGGATCATGGGAGTGAATGATGAATCTCTGAAACTTCCAAGTGAATGAGTTTTGCCTCACTTTTTCTATCAGTCAGCAGATCTCGCGTGGGACCGAGCGCGAGTCTGGCTCTGAATGATTTCTTGGAGAGGAGATTGATAAGATGGGAAATCAGCGTCAAATCTCCCCAGTAGGCAATTTCTCGGCCGACATCCCCATCACTAAGCTCATATCCAATCGCAGCAGGCGTGATCGGACAACCTGTGCGGATGGCTGATTCAAAAAGGGAACTGCGGAAAGGAAGAACTGTAGACCCATCCGAACTTGTTCCCTCCGGAAAGAGAACCACGGGGTAGCCCTTACTAAGGGGAGATTCCATCTCACGAAGCTGCGCTGCGACTTTGGTAGGTTCCTGCCGACTGACAAAAATAGTTCCCGCACGAGAGGCGAGCCAACCGAAGACCGGCCAGTCCTGCACATCGCTCTTGGCAACAAAGATAGCAGGGCAGAGGGAACCAATGACCAAGATGTCGACATATCCGAGATGATTGCAGGCGATGAGTCCACGTGTTGGCATGACACCCGAAACGGTGACATTGCAATGGAGAAGAGCGAGAAAGCGTCGGCTCATCCACTGCATCCAAACGATCCTTGCATCCACGGCATATTGCCCTCCTCGGCTCAAAAACCAACTCAGTGCCACCATACCGGAAGCAATCACCCATCCCAAATGAGCAAGGCGAATTGCTACGCGTGGGAGTGCCCTTGTTTTCACGTTGGATCCTTGGTGACCTTCAGTCCATTGGGACGTTCGAGAAAGCGTTCCGTGGCAATCGGGGATCCGTTCTGGCAATCAAGGATCGTGAGGAAGTCGATCGTTCCGAATTCCCGGTCAATGGCGGGCTCCCCGCAAATCTTGGCCCCCACCCCGAGGTAGGCACGAAGTAGTTTGGGTGGAGGCGGGCAGGGTGAAACTGGTGCCGCGTCAGGAAGGATGTAGTCGGCAAGCGGCCTGGTAAGAAATGGTGGCTCGGCAAGGACTCTATCCTTGGCGAACTTAAGGTACATGGCCTGTCCCAAAGCAGGATCCAGTGAGGAGAGTGAGCTGCAGCCGATCATGTAGCGGGCACCGTGCTTCAGGACGTAGCGTACGATCTCCTTCCAGAGCAGGCTGATGACGATGATGCTACGGTGGTCACGGTGGACGCAGGCCCGTCCTAGTTCGATCAAAGACTCCTGAAAGGGGGCGAACGGGGTAAAATCGAATTCCCTTGCACAATAGAAACCGATGTTTTTAGCGGCTTTCGCACCACTCTGCATCCGGTACGTCCCGACCACGGAACCGGAGCCCTGCTCAATAATGATGAGATGATCACAGACTGCATCGAACTCATCCTCATCGACCCCAGCGGCATGGGAAGATTGCAATCCCTCATTCATCTCGAGATTAAAGATTTCGTAGCGGAGCCTCAGGGCGTCCCGAACCTCTTCGGGTGAATCTGCAAGGCGGACCGTGTAGCTGTTTCTAAACATCTTTATACTGTTGGAGAGGTCGGAAATCTTCTTTCAACTCAATGTCCTGTTGTCTACTCAAATCCGTACAAGTTTCCCTCGATGAAAAAACCCTCTTTGATCCTCGGCGCCTTTCTTGCACTGAGCCACCCTATCCCGGCTAAGACCTTGGTGAATGTTGACCGCAGCGGTGTCGGAATCCGGGGCTACGATCCGGTTGCATATTTCAAGGAGGGGAAGGCCGAAATGGGCCTATCTAAACATAGCAGTTCCGCCGATGGAGTGACTTACCTATTTACTTCAACGGAAGACAAAGCGGAATTCGATGCTCATCCGCTAAAATATGCACCCAAGTTCGGGGGTTACTGCGCCTATGGTGTCTCCAGGGGATCTCTGGTCGAAATCGATCCCTCCGCTTTCCAGATCGTGGATGGGCAACTCCTGCTTCAGTACAGCAAGGGGATCATGGAAAAGTTCAACAAAAACCAATCTCTGTCGCTCCAAAAAGCAAAATCCAACTGGCCAATTCTTGTCGAGAAGAGGGGTAAATAACGGCTTGGAAGCAGTGGAGCCTTTCTTCAAAGTTATCACGATCTGATGAAACCTCCCTCCTCCACAATAGCTCTCACAAGTTCCTGGTTCCTGCGGCTCACGGCGTCACTGATTCTGCTGCAGACACTCTATTTCAAATTCAGCGCAGCTCCTGAATCGGTTTATATTTTCAACAAGGTGGGACTGGGGGCACCAGGGCGTATAGGATCCGGTATTGCCGAACTGATTGCAGCCATCCTTCTACTCATTCCATCCACCACATGGCTGGGTGCAGGGCTAGCCCTTGCCGTCATGGGGGGCGCCATCATGAGCCATCTGACAGTTTTGGGAATCGATGTCATGAATGATCATGGGGAACTCTTCTGCCTCGCTCTGATCGTGGCACTCTGCTCGTCAGTTCTGCTCCTCCTGAACCGCCGATCAATCCCACTCATAGGAAAGTTGCTCCCCTGATGAGTCACTGGATGTTGCTTCCAGCCCTGCAGGAGGTACTCGAGCAAGGGTTAACCCTTCTTAAGACCATTGACGATGCTGCCTACAAGGCCAAGCTAACGGTCGCTTCCGACGCCTCCGTGGGGGCACACTACCGTCATTGTCTGGATCATTTCAGCAGTCTCTTGGGTGGCATTCCCTTGGGAACCATCGATTACGATACCCGCAAACGTGATCCCCAGCTAGAAACGGATCGCAGAACCGCTGCTGAAATGACCCTTTCCCTCCAAAGGATGGCAGGAAAATTGGAGGAGACCAGCCTGAGTGATCCCATCCGGATCCGATGTAAGATTTCCTATGCGAGTGATTTGGTACCGCTGCTTCACTCCCGACTCGATCGGGAAATCATGTTCTGTATCTCCCACGCGATCCATCACTATGCCCTGATCGGCATGATGTGCCGACTTCTCGAGGTTCCCCTCCCTGATGGTTTCGGAGTGGCTCCATCGACCGTTAAATATCAGCGGGAAATGGCTCACATCAGAGCCTGATCAGTATCAGGCATCCGGACCGATGGACCAAGGAATCTGGTATCTTGGAGGCCTCTTCCTACTGACATTCCTCTCCGAGGATGCAGCCGTCATTGCGGGGGGCATTGCGGCTAGTGAAAAAACCGGGGCGTGGCTTCCGGTGTTCCTGACCATTTTTCTCGGCGTCTGGGCAGGTGATATCGGGATCTATCTCTTGGCACGTTTCTTTGGTCGCCCTCTGGTGGATCGGTTATGGGGTGCAAAACGAAGGATGGAGAAAGGTGTCGAACGAGGTGAGGAGTGGTTCCACCGATACGGATTTGTGGCTCTCTTGCTCTGTCGTGTGGTTCCGGGAATGAGACTCCCCACTTATATTTCGGCAGGATTACTGAAGATGCCATCTTCCTCCTTTACCTTTCTGACGGGAATCTTTGCTCTCGGTTGGATCCTCCTGATCTTCTGGGTGGTTGAGCTTTTGGGGAAAGCAGCACCTGGATTTCTTCAACAGATCCGATCGCATCTGTGGTGGACGGCGCTGGCAGTGATGCTCTGCGTTGGCATCCTGAAACTCTTGGAGTGGGCCTTTAAATGCTTCTCACGCACCGGTCGTCCATGGCTCTGGCTGCAGTGGGAATTCTGGCCGGCATGGATCTTCTACATCCCGGTCGCGCTGAATTACCTTCGTCTGGCGCTATGGTACCGTGGACTAATACTCCCCACCTGTGCCAACCCAAGCATGCCGAGCGGTGGACTCATCGGTGAGTCGAAATACGTCACCCTAAGCGAACTGCAGGCATCCTCTCCGGAATTTGTCGCAACGACATTTCTCTTGGAGGGTGGAACCGAGAGAATGTCCGAACTAGAGAAGATCCTGAATGCGGGGGAACTCTCCTACCCGATCGTTCTAAAACCTGATGTAGGTCAGCGCGGCGATGGATTCAAGGTGATCCGCTCACCCGATGCCGCACAGGCCTACCTCTCGGAGGTTTCAAACCCTATTGTTGTTCAACGCTATATTCCCGGCCCCCATGAGGCAGGGATATTCTATTACCGACTTCCGGGTGAAAGCAGTGGGCATATTCTAGCCATCACCGAGAAGCTATTCCCCATCGTGACAGGTGATGGTCGGAGCACTCTGGAGGAATTGATTCTGGGTGATCAGCGTGCCTCCATCATTGCCGAGACCTACCTGCACAGATTTGAGAAGGAACGCAGTAGGATTTTCCCAGTCGGGGAACACGTTCGCCTTGTGGAGGCTGGAAACCATGCCCAAGGATGCATTTTCAAAGATGGCATGCACCTCTGGAGCGACCAACTCGAGACGTGTATCGATACGATCTCCAGACGGATCAATGGATTCTTCATTGGCCGATACGATCTCCGCTACAGCGATCCGGAACTTCTTCGGACAGGGCAATCCTTTCAGATCTTGGAACTCAATGGAGCCTCAGCAGAGGCCACGAGCGCTTATGACGCCTCAAAATCGTTGATTCAGTCCTATGCTCTTCTCTTTAAGCAATGGGATCTGGTCTTTCAAATCGGGTTTCGCAACAGGTCTCTCGGGCATAAGCCCGAATCACTCGTAAAGATTCTCTCCGAGTGGTCCGATTATCGGCAAAATAGCCGAAACTATCCCACCGCAGACTGATCCACGAATCTCACGCCGACTCAGATGTGCACCCTCTCTTTTACCCCTGATTCAGGAGGCTTTCATCTACTCATGAACAGGGACGAACAGCGCAGTCGTCCTATCGCTCTTCCACCAAAGGAGCACACCTGTGGAGCTCTTTCCTCAATCTATCCTAGCGAGCCCTCAGGGGGAACCTGGATTGGAATCAATCAGCATGGACTGACACTTGCACTGATCAATTGGTACTCAACGCCTCAACTTCAAGAGGCACCTGCCTTCAGCAGGGGAGCAATCATTCCGAAATTACTCGTAATGGCCTCTGTATCAAAAATGGAAGAGGAACTTCATCAACTTCCCCTCGCCCAACTCAATCCCTTTCGACTCATTCTTGTTTCCTCTCGAGATCAATCCCTTCACGAATTCCGTTCGGATAGCGTGACATGCCAGAAACTTTTATTCCCGTGGGCAAGAACCCATTGGTTCTCTTCCGGCTTTCAAGAAGCGGAAGTCATGCGGATCCGGGGGCAAACTTGTGAGAAGGAATCAGGTCCCGATTCCCTAGCCCTGCTCCGGAATCTGCATTCCTCCCATGCGCCCGAAAAAGGACCATTTTCCATATGCATGCACCGTGAGGATGCATGCACCATTAGCTACACTGAAATCAGTGCGGCGAACGACCTAGCAACCTTGTCATATTATGATTCGTCACCCTGCAAGGAAGTCAAACCGACGGTCGCTACTCTAAAACTATTTCCCTGATTCGGATAACGATGAGCCAAGGGTAAGTAGAGGCTACATCAGGTCATCTAAAAAGTGGTAGCGCGTACGGGATTCGAACCCGTGCGCCAGCCTTGAGAGGGCTGTGTCCTAACCGACTAGACGAACGCGCCATGCAGCCAAGTAAACTGATTGATTCCGTGCATGCTGGCAAGTGGAGAAATGAGGTGTTATCTTGCAACCATGGTTCTTTACATTAAGAGAGGTTGCCCATGGTGCGTCGAGGCGGAGGCGTGGTTAAGCAAACACGGCGTTAAACACAGCTCTGTTGACGTGCTCTCAAACAGGGATGCCTTTGCCGAAATGATCAGAATATCAGGCCAATCCAAGGCCCCTGTACTGGTGGATGATAAGGATAATGTCCTAGCCGACTTCGGTGTGGAGGAGTTACCGGACTTCCTTCAACGATAACGGACCATCAAAGACGGGCAGCCTCGGAGGCCTTCCGAAGCAATTCAAGTGCTCGGGCAGCCCCGCCTGAATCAATGCTTTCAGCGGCAAGTGAGGCCGACTCTGGAGGCGATGATCCGATGCCTGCCAGGAAGAGAGCAGCGCCCGCATTGAGAATGATCATCTCCCTGGCAACGCCGTGCTCCTCTCCCGCCAGAATTAAAGATATCCTGCCTGCATTCTCCTTGGCGTCGCCTCCAACCAGACCTTGCATGGAGGATGCTTGGGACAGGCCAAAATCCTTGGGATTGATGGTGAATGTCTCCATCAACCCGTTACGAACGGAGACCACATGGGAGGGGCCGATCAAGGAAATCTCATCGAATCCCCCATCCCGACTAATTCCCTGTCCATGGACGGCCCAGGCAGCTCGGCGTCCCAGGATGTCCATCGCCTCGGCGTAGAGATTGAGTTTCTTAGGTGAGTAGATGCCAGCGAGCTGCACCTCGGGAGAGGCAGGGTTGAGCAGAGGTCCCAATAGATTGAAAATGGTCATCATCCCCTTTGAAGCCAGTGAGCGCCTAAGAGCGGCAACAGCCGCTACAGCCGGATGAAAATCGCTCGCCAGCAGGAAAACACAACCAGCCTGATCGACAATATCTCCGACACATTCAGGCCTCAAATGAAGGGTCACTCCCAATGCCTCGAGCACATCGGCACTGCCACACTTGGAACTGACAGCACGGTTCCCATGCTTCACCACCCTGGCTCCAGCTCCTGATGCGACAAACATCGCTGCCGTGGAAATATTCAGCAGTCCTGCATGATCACCACCGGTGCCGCAAAGTTCCAGGAGGGGCGAATTCTCATCGCGCCTAATCGTCGGAATGACTGCCCCCTTGAGGATTTCGGAGGCAAATCCGGCAAGTTCACCGGCCTTCTCACCACGCCGGTGAAGCTCGGTCAAGAAAGCACCCTTCGACTCGTCTGAGACTAGGGGATCGAGCAGGAGATTCACGGAAGCTTCCATCTCTTCAAGCGATAGCGAATGCTTGGGGTTGGGATTGGGAAAAGCTTTGCTCATCCGGAGAATCATTATCTCGTTTTTTAGGAAAGGACGAGAGCCATCGCCGCAAAGAGCAGAAGGGCACCGATGAGCCTGCGAACCATGATGATTCGGTGGTCTCCCACAGAGGGAAGACCTCCGGCAATCGATCCCAGCAACCAGACGAGGATCACGCTCCAAAGGCACCGAGATCCGTAAAGGATATTGGTGACGGTGGCACTCCCGAAATGGCCGATCGATGTGTACATCCCAAGGCACTGGAGCGCGAGAAGGAGAACGCCTGATGCAAGCCAAATTAGCGTCTCCCGGCGGTCCACATCGGACAGAAAAATCCTTCTTCGCAGGAGTCCCGGCACATAGACAACGGAGAGAAATCCGGGCACGGCGAACATCAGCGGAGCAAAACGGGCGAAACCGAAAAGCGGAACCCAGTGCTGAACAAGCACATCGGTCAGAGCAAATACCCCTGCGGCAAGCAGGGACCAGATGATCGTGGCTCCATGCCGATGGACGGACTTTCCGGAAGTGTATGAAATCAGACCTATCCCAAGGGTGGCCAGCAGGGAGGCAAACCACCAACTTGCTGGCAATGCCTTACCCAATAAGAAGAACGAAAGAAGGGCAACCATCAGGACCTTGGTGCCTAGAAGAGGAGTAGCCACGGAGACATCGCCCGCCGCAATCGCCCGAAAGGTGCAGGCCTGCCCGAAAAAGAAGAGAGCGCCACAGGCGACGGGTGTCAGAAAAAGAACAAACGGCGTTCCATGACTTTGCGACGTCTGGGGAAAGATCCAGAAGATCTGGAAGAGCAAAGCCATGGAGGCATTGCTGAGCAGGTTTACCCATCCGCCCGGGATCCCTGCCCCAAGCGCTCTCTTGAGGGCTATGGCAGCGCAGGCATAAAGAAGTCCCGCTCCGAGCGGAAGGATCAACGCTTCCAGACTCACGCCGGAAGAACCTCGGACAGGACTCCCGCAAGCTCAAGCGCTGGCCACTGGCCAGGGACTTGGGGCTTGCCTAGCCAACCATAGCAGAGGGGGGCACCGAAACCGCTCAGCACAATCCGGGAGAAGCGACCCGCGGCTCCCATTCCCATGGCAGTCACAGGGATCGGTGTCTTGGCTGTCTGCAATCCGATGAGGCGCTCAAGATCGGCAGGGTTTCTTAGGAAAGTCGCCACCTTGAAAAGGTCAGCACCAAGATCGGAGGCCCTCAAGGCCAGTTCCTTCATTGTAGCAAGCGAAGGCGTTGAGGAAAAATTATGATGGGAGAGGATCACCGTCCGACCATGCTGGTGGGCGGTAGCGATCAAGGGAGCCAGAGATTGAGCAGATCGGAGCTCCACATCGATGGCGGAGGCCCATGAAAGGGACTCCTCCAAGAGGCTGCGTCGCTGTGCAAGGGTGAGATTACCAACTCCCCCTTCACCCGGATGCCGGGCCGTGGCAATCATTGGGAGGTCAACCGGTAACTGAGAGGAAAAAGCAGATATAAGATGATTAGGGAGTGAGTCGAGTCGGGCCTCCAATAAGTCAACAAACTTTACCTTCTTTGCATTTGATTTGGAGAGAAGACGAAGGCCGGTTTGCTCGTGGAGGGTTCCCACCACAAGCGTCCGACCCCTCTCCAACATGGGATGGAGTGACAGCTCTTGTTTCTTGAATTTCTTTCTGATACTTAACATTTCTCCCTTATTTAATCCAGACAGTGAATCACAAACAAGAAATCTCCAAGGATTTGCCGATGCTCGCCGACGGCCTCCTGATGGGACTCTGTCTCTGGCTCAGTTATCTCCTCAGGGTTTCCCTGAATGCATGGCCCAGCTTCTTCAGCGAGATCCCTCCCTTCTCGACCTTTCTCTGGATGGTTGTCGTGGTTATTCCACTGACACCATTGATTCTGGATCTGAACGGGTACTACGAAAACCCGGTTATCCGCACCTTCGAGAGCATATTACCCCGCATGCTGAAAGGGGGAATCTGGCTGGCCTTGATCATCACCCTGAGTTCAATCCTGAGCAGGCTTGAAGTTCCCAGTCGCACGGTACTGATTTTCTTTTTCATTCTGGCGCCGGCGGCACTAATTACCAGACTGACGCTCACTAAAAAAATACTGCTGAGAAAATATGAACGTGGAGAATTGGGTGAGGAGAGTGCCATCATCGGAACGTCGGAGGATGCGGATGTTTTTCTCGGAAAGTTGAACCCAACCGAACTTCTCTCCCTGCGAATCAATCATCGTTTTAACATCGATGAGATGGATGCCGAAACTATCCGCCGAAACCTCCGGGAGCACCCTGTAGGAAGGGTTATCTTTGTTTCCGCGGAATCTCCTAAAAATGAATCTCTTCCGATGGAATCTGAGTCCGAAGGTATGGAGGTATGGATTGTGACCAATCAAATCAACGGCATCGTGGGACCCCCCCAAGTCTCCACGGCGGGAACAAGTCGTATCCTGGTCTTTCACAGAACTAGAAGCGAGGTCTGGTACAACTATATAAAAAGGGTAACCGATATTATCGGGGCCTTAGTTGGACTGCTCCTGCTTTCACCCCTCCTTATTGTGATCGCCCTGACCGTGAAGTTCACCTCCCCGGGACCGGTTATTTTCAAACAGGTACGCAGCGGCAAGAGAGGCAAGCGCTTCACGATCTTCAAATTTCGCTCGATGGTCGATAACGCCTCAGAATTACATGAAAATCTCCATCATCAGAACGAAATGGAGGGGCCAGTCTTCAAAATCACAAAGGATCCACGGGTAACTCCGGTCGGAGCATTTCTCAGGAGAACGAGCCTTGATGAGTTCCCCCAGTTGTGGAACGTCCTACGCGGTGAGATGAGCCTTGTCGGCCCGCGTCCACTACCAGATTACGAGACGAAAAAAATCGAGGTCAGCGCTCATCGCAGACGACTCAGCGTGAAACCCGGACTGACCTGCCTCTGGCAGATCAAGGGCAGAAGCTCCATCACAAGCTTTGAGGAATGGGTTAATCTTGACCTTGAATACATTGATCATGCCTCGTTAGCGCTCGATCTCTGGATTATTTTGAGAACAATTCCGGTGGTACTCTTCCGTTGCGGCGCCCATTAGCAACAGCTTCTGATAACTCCGCTTTGTTTAAAATTGAGGCCCACACATTGAACCATCTTCTTACTGGATAAGGGGGAGATTTTCTTATTTGATAATCGACTCTTCACTCCCCCGATGTCACCGATCAGACAATATCTTCCGAGCTTCCTTGGGACAACTCTGCACGTGGGGATTTTTATTGCAGCCACTTTTTTATCCGCGAGTGCCCAACTGAACACGGAGTTTCAGATCAGGAAAATATCCCCGTCAATCATTACGACTCCTGCGCTGAACTACGTCACGGGACCAGTGAAGCCCTCGCGCTCCAAGAACTGGATGGAGTTGGAGGTTGCTTTCGAGTGGCATCCCGTCAACGCAGCCGAAAAATTCGCGGACGACGTGATTGTGAACTACTATGTCCTGATGGCTGGGAAATCCGTGGATTCTCCCAACGGGACTTTACTGACAGGACAAGTGACCCTTATTTCCGTACCTGCGAAAACAAGCACCCCAAGGAGGACCGTCATGTACCTGAGTCACCGGACCATGCAGCATTTTTCGGGGGGCAAGGAGCATTACAGCACTCAATCCGTCCTGAATAATGTCGGCGTAACCATCTCCTACCATGGCAAGGTCGTTGCAGAGAAGAGCCTGAACGGTACGGGGGAGTGGTGGAAAAATTTACACCCTGTCAGCGGTTATCTCGTTTCGAAAGAGATGAGTCCCTTCGCCCCCCTCTTTTCAGATTACTACGAGGATGTCAAAAAACCTTGATTTTCTGACCCCTGATTTCACCAAGAGCAACGACCGATTCCATTCTTACCACTCATGGCAAAACCAAAAAAAATCCTGGTTCTGGATCTCGGCATGCAGTCTCTGCGCCTTGCCGAGTTCTCCATCGATAAGAATGGTGAACTGACCCTCGCGCGTGGTGCCAGCAGGGATTTCCTGCTGGATCCCACCATGGAGCAGTCTCGACCCGAGCAAATCCGTCTTTCCGTGCTGGAGATCTTGAAAAACTGGGGTCTCCGAAGCGCGGATGTCTGCTGCATCCTTCCCGCTCACTCGGTCTTCACCAGGGTCGTGGCTTTAGATATCCCGGGAGGGCCTGGAAGCTCGAATGACCGGATTAAAGAAGTCATCCGCTTTGAGGCCCAGCAGAACATACCATTCCCACTGGACGAGGTCGCCTGGGATTACGTCACCATGGGAGAGACGGCATCGGGTTCGGTCAATGTTGTCTTTGTAGCCGTGAAGTCAGACCTGCTTGAATCCATCTGTCAGTCGCTCCGCTCGGCAGGCCTGATCGTTGTCTCCGTGACCGCGGCTCCACTGGCTCTCTACGATGCCTTCCGAAACACCTATCCGGAGTGCGCCGACTCAACCACGCTCCTGCTTGACATGGGTTCACGCACGACGAATCTCGTGATCGCCGGTCCCGGGACATTCTTTGCACGCAGCATCCCTTCAGGGGGACTTGCATTGACAGCCGCGATCGCAAAGGAACTGAATGCCGAACTGGAGGCAGCCGAGCAGATCAAGGTCACCCGAGGATCCGTCGCATCCGGCGTCACGGGTGAACAATCTTCCGATCAACTTGATGCCAACCTTGGTCTCATCGCACGACGAGTCCTGCTGAAGACTCAGTCCGATATCAGCCGCTCCTTGAGTTTTTATCTCTCGACCCACGGCGGGCAGGGCCCCTCCCAGATACTCCTGACTGGCGGGATGGCCGGCCTTCCGAATCTCAGGGAGTTCCTTGCCGAGAGGTTCCAGCGCGAAGTTCATCTCTTCGACCCCTTGCGGACGCTTTCGGCCAAGGATCAGTCTTCAACGATTACCTCCTTCATTGCCTCTCATTCCAACAATCTCGGCGAACTCATCGGCGGGGCGCTCACCCTTTCCGGTGAAAGTGCTTATACAAAAGTCGAACTCCTCCCTCCCTCTCTGATGAAAAGGCGGGAGTTCTTCAAGAGGCTCCCATTCCTTTCCAGTGCGGCTGCCCTTTTCTTGGGAACCTTAGCGATCTGGTATGGTTACCTCTCCTACGAAGAGAGTGAGATCAGGGGAGTGACATCCGGACTCAAGACCATCGTTGATGGTGAGACACGCCTTGCATCGGGGATCAAGCAGGTTATGGAGAAAACAGATGCGGTCCAGAAAACAGGTTCGGACCTCCTCTCTCTCATCGAACTCCGCTCCGCCTACCCGAATTTACTCGCGGATCTGAGTGCCAGAATACCCCAGCGCTATCTGTGGATGACGGATATTCAACCCGTGGGGGATACAGCTCCAAAAAACTCCGCCAAAAATTCGGAGCCCATGGTGGTGAAGGCACTGCTGGTCAAGGGACTCTATCTTGACAATCCCCGACAGGCGGCCGTCATTGATGATTTCGTGAACTCGCTTCAAACCTCGGATCTCTTTTCCGTGAATGAGAACGAGAAATCAAAAATCATCACCCAAAGGGGAAGCCCCAGCGGTGATCTCTGGGCCTATCCATTTGCTCTGAGAATACCACTCCGTAATCCCCTCACTTTCCTGCCATGACACGGATGAATTTCACCGCCTGGTTCGCCGAAAACAAACTCATTGCCACCCTCTCGGCCCTCTTCCTGACCGCTGTGGCCGTCATGGGATATCTTACCTGGAGCGCCTGGGATGCTTATTCCAACGCATTGCAGGAGCAGGAGACGATGAACTCCAAACTCGTCGCGCTTGCCAAACCCGACCATCCATTCCCCAATGAGGCCAACCTGAAAAAGCTGAATGAAGTCCTCACCAACGATCAGACCGACTTAAAAAAACTTCAGCAGGAACTTCTGAAGTACAGGATACCCACATTCGCAGAGCTCGAAAAAGCAAAGCCCCAGGATCGGCCTCAACTTTTCCAAGATGCGCTTAGGACCGCTGTCACGAAGGCCAAGACTACGTCCGCTGCCTCGGCATGCACTCTGCCGGCAACCTTTTATTTGGGACTGGGGGAGTACGAAAACAGTGTCCCCAGAAGTGATGACGTGCTGATCTTGGCGAAACGACTGACAGTCCTTGATTGGGTGGCGGGAGCCCTGTTGAATCAGAACGGAGTACTGGTGGACAACTTCTCCAGGCTTGAGACCGAGTCCACGGCAAAAACGGACTCATCCGCAGCGCCTTTGGCAGGGACCGGATCGAAAAAGGGAGCCTCTCCCGCTCCGACCTCAGGAAACACGCAGCGCACCAAAGCCGTCACAGCCACTGCCACTCCGGCTCCAAATGCGCCAGCGGCTCCCTACTCGTCAGTTGGCGGCATCCAGATCACCTTCCGTTGCTCTCAGGAGGCCTTTAGGAATTTTGTGAATGCCATCACGTCCTCACCTTATTTCCTGGTTATTGAAAACCTCCAGGTCCAGAACACCAACAAGGAGGCTCCGAAGCGGAATGAGACCCAACAGCAGCCGCCTAAGTCCCCATCGGGAAAGCCTCTAACGGCAAGCCGCCTTCACTTTGTGGTCGGAGGTCCGGATGAATTGTTAAACATTGCCATGAAGGTTCGGATCCTTGAGTTCCCCGAACCGACTCCCTCCAAAGCCGATAAACTTCCCCCGGGAGTTCTGTCGCCGGCAACCTCGGGGATCAACCAAGATAGGGGGACAGCAAAGTAAAGCGCCGATGAAAACTTTCCTTTCACTCTACTACGACCGACTGCTACTGGCGCTTGCGGGCTTCACCACGCTGCTCTCCGCAATAGCCGTGATTTATCTCTGCCTGGCAGGATCCCCCTCATCCGCCGCAAACTCCACCGCTAATGCTAGCGACAAACTTCTTACTCCTCCGTCAAAGGGAGCCGTTGCTTTGGGTCGTCTTGTAAAAACTCAAGTCTGGAATCCACGGGACGACGCCTCATCCCCCCTTGTCTCACGGCCATACATCCTGAAAGAGGGGAAACTGTTTGATCCTCTCGACGGCACGGAACCTCTCCACCCTCCCGTTCCTAACAAGTGGCTTGTTGATCACCAATTGGACTATGCTGATGTCGATATCCTGAATCGGGATCCCAAGGGGAAGGGTTTCACCATCCTGGAAGAGTTCACTGCGGGAACAGATCCGAACAATCCCCATCAGTTCCCCCCACTCTATACAAAACTGAGTTATACCGATGCCGATCTCATCAAGAACAACTATAGTTTTGATTTCCTGGGAGTCGATGACTCGGAGGGGGCGAAAAAGTATCAACTCCGGCCGTTGAAACCCCTAGCAAACCCATCAAGAAAAGAGTCCAAAGCAGACACCACCAGCAGATTTGTGGCACTGGGGGAAACAATTCCCGGGGCCCCGAGTCTTAAGGTTGTTGATTATGTCGAAAAGAAAAAGGTGATCAATGACACGGAGTATGATTTCAGCGAATTGATTCTGGAGAACACACTCAACGGCAAGCGAACCAACTTGATCCGAAAGAATATCTCCAAAGAGTACCAACCCACCGCCATTACAACGGTTGAGAGTGTTACCCTTCATTATCAACTCACCGGCGCACCTGACCAGGCTTATCCCCTGAAAAGGGGGGATGTGATTCCCTTGGCGAGCCTTGACAAGAGTTTTTCGGAAACTTACAAACTAAAGGACTTTTCCGAGGAAGGGATCCTTCTGGAAAAAGAGGGGAACACTTACGTTGTCAAAGCCCCTGCGCAGTAGTCGATCCCTTGCTTATTTTCATCCCCTCCCCTCTTATTCCCGTGCCACGCTCTCCAGTAATGGGTACCTTGTTTGACATTTTCACAGTGACCTCCCCTCCAAAGAGTAAGATCCCAAATGATTCCGATGCAGGAACTAAAGTCATGAGTATATTTGCCTTTTCACGGAACCGATTACCCCTTGCCCTACTTTCTGCTATCTTAATCCTGAACGCCACCTGGGCCAATGCCCAGCAGTCGGGTGTCGTGGGTCAGACCGAGAGGGAAATCCGCATCATTCAGGAACGAAGCAACTGGGCGCGCACCCAGATTTCCAAGGCCCAATCAGCACTTGTCGAGAACGATTACGAGTCCGCTTACGCCCTCTCCAAGAGTGCCGTGGATGCGTTGCCCTCCGGCGGGGATGCCCTCAAGGGCCTGCGGCCGCTCGCCATTGAAACCTTTTCAAAATCCGCACTCATGTTGGCCGAGCAGAGAATCTCGGAGGGTCGGTTCGAGGATGCTCAATTGGTCGTCTCATCGGTCACGGGTAGCCCGTACGAGTCGCAGTATGCCCCGCTTCTCACCCTGGAAAAGAAGCTGCACGACCCCAAAGAATTTAACAAGACAGTGACCCCGGCCTTCGTGGCCAAGGTGGAGGAGGTCAAACAACTCCTCAGCGAAGCCAAGGGATGCTATGATCGTGGAAACTTTGATAAGGCCTTCAGAACCTATGAGAAGGTTCTCAATCTCGATCCTGAGAACACCTCTGCCCGCCTTGGCATGGAGGAGGTTAATAAACAGCGAACCACCTATGCCGAGACCGCGTATAATGAACAGCGAAGCAAGATGGTTGAGGATGTGGCGCAGGCATGGGAGCTACCAGTGGCCAAATTCGATACCGGAGCCTCCACGATCATCGAGCAGAATCCCATCGACATCATGGGCACCAGTTCCATCACCCGTAAACTGCAGGAGATCAGAATTGAGAAACTTGTTCTCCAGGACGACAGCGTCAGGGAGGCCATCGCAAAACTTCAGAAGAAATCAAGGGAGCTTGACACGGGTGAAAGTGATCCCACCAAGAAGGGCGTTAATATCGTTCTAAAACTCGACCCAGCAAAGGAGTCGACAGACGGAGGGACAAGAATTTCCCTGGCTCTCAACGACCTTCCGTTGGGAGAGGCCCTGAAATATGTCGCCTCTGCAGCAAATCTTAAAGTCAAGGTGGAGCCTTATGCCGCAGCACTGGTACCCCTCTCAGAACCTTCCGAGGTAATGCTTTCAAAGGAATACAAGGTTCCCCCGGGCTTTATTTCTTCAGCCCCTAGCTCCGCTGCAAAACCAGGAGATCCGAATGCCGGAAAAGTTGTCGGACAGACCGGAGCCAAGGATTTCTTACAAGCCCAAGGGGTGACCTTTCCCGCGGGAGCCAGCGCCACGTACCTGGCCTCCAGCAGCAGGCTTCTGGTCAAGAATACACAATCAAATCTCGATCTGATCGATTCGCTGGTGGAAGTCGCGCAAGCTACTCCTCCTAGCCAAGTCGAAATTGAGGCCCGATTCCTCGAGATCACCCAGAATAATCTCCAAGAACTTGGCTTCGACTGGCTCATGGGATCCTTCCAACTTCCAGGCGGCACGGGTGCTTACGGCGGGGGGGGGACTGTCGGCAATCAGGCCAATCAACCCGTCTCAAGCTTTCCGTTTGTCAATCCTGCCACCGGATTGCCTACGGGGGCGATGAATGCATCAGGAGGTAATGTAACGGCTGGTAATATTACTGCCGGCAATCGTACGGGTGCCGCAGGCATCTCTGCAAACGCACTGGATGCCCTACTCTTCGGTAGCCCGGCAGGACCAGCTCCCGGTGTGCTGGCCTTGGCGGGAGTTTTCACGAATCCCCAGTTTCAAGTCGTTCTCAGGGCACTCAACCAGCAGAAGGGGACCGATCTTGTTTCGGCTCCCAAGGTCACTGTCACCAGCGGTCGCAAGGCGACCATCAATATTAACAGGAAGTTTCCCTACCCGAAAGATTACGCCCCTCCCCAGATTCCCCAAACCCAATATGGAGGTGGTGGCGTTGCTACTCCGGCAACCCCCACTTCGTTTGAGACAAGAAAGGTGGGTGTCCAACTGGAAGTTGAGCCAACGATCGGTCCAGATGGATACACCATTGAACTGAGCCTCTCACCTCAGATCGTTGAGTTTGAAGGAATGATCAACTATGGCACTCCTATTAATGCTGTGGCACCCGTTAAGACGATTACCGGTGTCAGCTTGGGGCAGACGGCAAAGGTCGTGCTCTCCCAAAACCCGATCCTACAACCCGTTTTCAGCGTTCGCCAAGTCGATACACAAGTCACCGTTCAGGATGGACAGACCGTGGTGCTGGGCGGACTCATGCGAGAAGATGTTCAGAAGGTCCAGGACAAGACGCCGATTGTGGGAGACCTCCCCTTGGTTGGTTCGCTCTTCCGGAGTTCAGACAACCAACGGGTCAAAAGAAACCTCCTCATTTTTGTGACCGCGGGCCTTCTTGATCCAGCCGGCCAACCCCTCATCAAGCAGGATGATGAATCATCCCTTCTGGTTCCTGACGCCACAGCAATCAGATCCGAGGCTGTTCCGGGTGATGCCTCTACCGCTACTCGAAAATCACGATGAAAAAGGCTTCCAATCCTTCTGTTTTATTTTCATCAGCCCTGCCAACCACGTTCAACCTCATGAGAAGGCTTCACATTCTTAGAACAGCCAACATCGGCATGGTTATCATGATCGGAGCCATGGCTCTGCCTGCATTAAGCGCTCAGAACCTAGCCGACCAGAGCGAGAAGGCGATCGTCAGGAGTCAGGCCGATCTCCAGCAGTCCCAGACACTCATGCGCGAGGCCTCTAAAAAGCAGCTTCTTGCAAAAAACAACGGTGAATCACTGGAGGAATCGTATCAACTGGCTGAGAAGGCAATCCAACTCGCACCCGCTCCAAGCGTTGAGACCGGATCATCCCGATCGCTCCTTGCTTCCGATTACACGAGGATCGCACTGGCCTATGCCAGGGAACTGATCAACAACGGACGCTACTCCGATGCAGAGTCGATTGTAAAAGGGGTGCTCGTTCCCTCCGTGAACCCCTCAAGCAGAGAGGCCGTGCAACTTCTTTCCGACCTAGAGCAACCGGAGGTCATCAACAAGACAGTAACTCCGAAGTCCGCTGCTCACCGGGATCAAGTGATCAAGCTACTCCAGGAAGGACAGGGACTGGCCGAGAGTGGACGCAATGCCCTCGCCATTGCGAAATACAACGAAGTCCTGATACTTGACCCGTATAACAAGGCCGCCCGTCACGGGATGGAAGCCATTCATAATTCGGAAATCAAATATGACGAAGAGGCCTACAATGAAACTCGTAGCAGAATGCTCTGGCAGGTCGAAAAGGCCTGGGAACGCCCTATTGCCAAACCGAAACATGGCCGAACAAGCGAAGCCATGGGACACCTCCAAGAAACCAAGGGAACAGATCAGATCGTTGCCAAGCTTAACTCAATCATCATTCCCAAGATCGATCTGAACGACTCACCCGTGGGCGAAGCTGTGGAATATCTCAAGCAGAAAGGTCGGGAACAAGACCCCGAGAAAAAGGGTGTGAACATCTTCCTGAAACTTGCATCCACAGCTGATTCCGGTTCGAAAACCGACTCTAAGACATCCGGAGGAACGTCTGATGCCGCAACCACTGAACCGACGATCAATCTCTCACTCAACCATGTTCCTCTCTATGTCGCGCTCGATTATGTGAGCAAGTTGGCAAACATGAAGCTGAAGATTGATCCCTATGCCGTATCGATCGTGCCGCTCTCGGAACCGACAGATCTCCTGATCACCAAGGAGTACAAGGTTCCACCAAACTTTATTCCCGCAAAACAATTGGACCCTGCATTAGGCACAACGACCCCCAAGACTAAGGCGGGTAATGACGAGACAAATAACGTCTCCAGAATCGGCGAGCGCTTTAACGCCCAAGATTATCTTACATCTCAGGGTGTCGATTTCCCGACAGGTGCGAGCGCCAACTATGTCCCCTCCTCGAGTAAACTGATCATACGTAACACACGCGACAACATTGATCAAATCGATGCCCTCGTCGATGCCTCGATGGAATCGAGCCCTACTCAGGTTGATATCCAGACAAAGTTCCTGGAAATCAATCAGAACAATCTGCAGGAACTCGGCTTTGACTGGCTCCTTGGTCCCTTCAGTGTCGGGGGAGGCGTCTACGGGAGCGGCGGGGGAGGAAATGGAAATTCGGCCAATTACCCGTTTGGTAATCCTTATCCCGGCAGTTATCCCATGAGCCAAGTAGGGTCGCTACGTTCCGGAGATTCTGCAATCACTGGGAACTCCGTCGACTCGCTTCTGGCTGCTCAAAATGCTGGAAATTTCTCCTCGGGTAATGGGAATTTGGCAGCTCCCGCGCCCGGCATCTTCAGTATTGCCGGAGTCTTCTCAGATCCACAATTCCAGATGGTGATCCATGCGCTCAACCAAAAGAAAGGGATTGATCTCATGGCGGCGCCAAAGGTGACCACCAAGAGCGGCATTAAAGCAACGATCCAGATCGTCAATGAGTTCATCTATCCGACCCAGTACGACCCGCCAACCATCCCCCAAACAACCTCAAATGCGGCAACTGGATTTAGTGTTCCACCAACGGTCACTCCCTCCTTCCCGCGAAATTTCGTGATGGAGCCACTGGGCGTCATCCTGGATGTCCTACCAACGATCGGGCCCGACGGATACACGATCGACATGGCGCTTAATCCGAAGGTGACGGATTTCGACGGTTTCATCAACTATGGCTCACCGATTAACGAAGTTGGCTATCAGATTTCCGGAGCCCTTGCACTTCCTGTTGCGCAAGCAGTGACGACGAATAACATTAATCAGCCGGTCTTCTCGACCCGTGAGGTCAATACTTTCGTGACCGTCTGGGATGGACAAACCGTAGCCCTTGGAGGACTCATCAGGGAAGATGTCCAGAAGGTTCAGGACAAGGTTCCCTTCCTGGGCGATGTCCCTTTGGCAGGACGCCTTTTCCGCTCGGATGTGGATCAGAAGCTCAAGAAGAACCTGGTGATCTTCGTCAAACCGACCATCTTGGATTCACAAGGCCAACCGCGCCGTGGAAACGATGAGGAACTCGAGCAGGTTCAGACCTTAGGATTACCCCGAGATCTTCCTCAACCTTCAGATCGCTCAACTGCCGGAAGAACGAAATAAATTCCAAGAGCCCAAGATATACGGGCCATCCCTTGCTTCCGCGTACAGTGAGCCAGTGACATGCCTTCAATAGCCATCACAGGAACGATTGGAAGCGGTAAATCAGAATTTCTGAGCTTGCTGGGGCAGATTCTTGCAAGTTTCACCCCGACTTCCACTTTTTGTGCAGACGATATGAATCGGAAATTACTGGATACCGATCCTAATGTCAGGGAAGCAATTATTCAAAAGCTGGGAAAGGACACTTATCAAACAGACGGGAAGGCGGATAGGGTTCGTCTCTTTTCGATGATCAGCACGGATCCGCAGGCACGCACAACGCTTGAAGAAATCATGCATCCTAGGATTGAGAGCCTCTGGAGACCCGAAGCAGAAAAACATGCTTCCTCCAGATCCACCTTTTTCGTTGCTGAAATTCCCCTTCTTTTTGAAAAAGGATTGGAATCCTACTTCTCCAAGAGCATTGTGGTGGGGGCTTCAGACTCGATCCGCAAAGTGAGGCTGATGCGCCGCTCCCTTGCTCCTGAAAAAGCCGAAGTCTGGATGAATCTTCAGGAGCCACAGCAGGGTAAAATCTCAAAATCCGATCACCTGATCTGGAATGACGGTTCCCTGGAGGCACTGAAAAACCAAACATCTCTTCTTGCATCACATCTCTTGAAACAATGACCACCTCTTTCACTGAGAACGAGATAGCCCATCCCGCGGAAGGTGAAACTCCTACTCCTGCAGCACCTCCCGTACCGGAACCAACGGAATTTTCCAACCTGCAGAGGTTGAACCACGCCGAGTTGCTTGCTCTGGCGACATCCCGGAATCTTTCCGTTTACCACGATTCTTCACGCAACCATCTTATCCTCGATCTGGTTCGTGACCTACTGAAACGAGGTGGCCTTGTCACGGCGGAGGGAATCTTGGAGTTCGCGCCCGATGCACCAATGATCCGTTGGCCGCTCGTCAACTTCAAACCGACTCCGTGTGATCTTACTCTGCCTATCCCTCTACTCCGTCAATATGAACTGAGGCCCGGCCTAAGGCTTCGGGGAACGATACGAATGGTTGGAGACCGTCGATTGGGACTCGATACCCTTCTCTCCATCGAGGGAATACCAGTGGAAGAATGGAAGAGTCCCCCGGAATTCGACAAGTTGACCGCCATGTTCCCGAACAGGAGGATTCACTTGGAGCAACCGGGTAAACATAACCCCACGGCACGAGCCATCGATCTCATCGCCCCCCTTGGCATGGGGCAGCGTGGACTCATCGTGGCCCCACCCCGCGTAGGAAAGACAATGATGCTCAAAAGTCTTGCCCTTGCGATACGGGCAAATCACCCCGACATCCATCTCATGCTCCTCCTTGTGGATGAAAGACCTGAAGAGGTCACCGACCTGCGTCGATCTCTGGACTGCGATATCTTCAGTTCCACCTTCGACGAACCCACCAGCAGGCATGTTCAGGTAGCTGAAATGGTCTCTGAGCGCTCCAAGAGGTTGGTGGAACTTGGGAAGGACGTCGTCGTTCTCGTCGATAGTGTTACCCGTCTTTCCAGAGGGTACAACAACGGGATCAAGGGTAAGGGCAGAACAATGAGCGGAGGTGTCGATGCCACAGCACTTGCTCGTCCAAAACGCTTCTTCGGATCAGCCCGAAACGTCGAGGAGGGGGGGAGTCTGACCATTTTGGCGACAGCCTTGATCGAGACCCATAGCCGCATGGATGATTTAATTTTTGAGGAATACAAGGGCACCGGAAATATGGAGATTCATCTGGACCGTTCCATCATGGAACAACGCATCTTCCCCGCCATCCACATCACGAAATCAGGTACCCGCCGCGAGGAACTCCTCTATCATCCTGATGAGTACAGTCGGGTGACGCTCCTGCGGAAGCAACTCTCCGAGTTGCCCGCTGTCGAGGCGATGCAGATCCTGGGACTGAATCTCGAAACGACAAAGACCAATGCGGAGCTCTTGCTTCAGGGACTTAAGGGCCTTTGAAAAATCAGGTGATCGTCCCTTGAGTCAACGAAGATACGGGAAAGAAAGTTTGAGGATTTAGCGGATCGGGGGGGATGCGATCAAAAGATCCGACAGTACCCCTCTCCTCTTAAAGTAAGTGCAGATCAGAAATCCTGCGATAGCACCCCCGAGGTGCGCCATGTGCCCCACTTTCTTCTCTATCCCGAAAAGCCAGAAGACAATAGAACCAAGAACCACCAACCAACCGAGAGTCGCCGCTTTCATACGGACTGGTATCAAGAAAAAGATCAATGCCGTGATCTCGAGTCTTGGGAAGAGCGTAGCAAAGCCGACCAGGAGGGCGCACACCGCACCCGAGGCCCCAACCAGATCGATGCTGGCCGGTGAGGAAAAGGTCTGGAGCATTCCTCCCGCGACAATTCCTCCGAAGTAGAGCATCAGGTAACGAACAGAACCTAGGATCTCTTCAAGCGCCGGCCCCGTGAACCAAAGGGCCGCCATATTGACCATCAAATGAAGAAGATTTCCATGAAGAAAGGCGTGGGAAAACAACTGCCACCAAGCTCCGCCGACAATCCCCTCCCTACTCAGGGCAAGAGCGGGAAAGAGAGATGAATCGAAGAGATGGCGGAAGATTTCCTCCGAGAGGAAGAAAGCCAGATTCACCCCGATAAGGGCACAAGTAAGGGGGGCTGAGCGAAGCCGATTCATTCCCCAGCGCTCTTTCCCGACATCAATGAACGGCCCGCCGGCACGATCACTCGTAGCGCAGCCTGCTCCAATTTGAAGGATAGCGGAAGATACCCAACCATCTCACCATCAAGTTCGTAAGGAACGATCCCCTCCGAATGCAGGTGGAGTGAGGATGTTTGGAAATACTCGACATCATCGAGTTCAGCATGATGCCCCATCAGGATGGCATGCATGTAGCGAAGCAGATCCCATGGGCTTTGATTCTGGAACACGAGGACATCAAGAAGCCCATCGCTAGAGGATCCACTACGGAACATCTTGAAAGGACCTCCGTAAAAGCGTCCGTTTCCTAAAAGGACAAAGGATCCCTTTCGAACTTTCCCATCATCACTCTCCATCGTGATCGGTGAGGGCTTCCTGAACGCAACCTGGGCTAACGAGATCAGATAACTCAGAGGACCAAATGTTTTCTTGGACTTTCGTGACGTGCGGCGAACCACCTCCGCATCAAGTCCGACTCCGGCCAGTTGGACAAAGTATCGGGATCCCTCCGTGGTTTCGCACCTGGGGAGATCAATGTATCCCAACTCTCCCTTCATGATAATGTCCCAAGCCTTCCTCACCGAATTCAGGGGGATTCCCAGTTCAAGAGCAAAGACATTCATCGTGCCGACCGGCAAGATCCCAAGCGAGACCCCGGGTACAGCCGAAGAAATAATACCGTTCACGACTTCATTGATGGTTCCGTCCCCACCCGCCGCAATGATTGTCGTGAACCCCTGGTGCGCAGCCGTGTGTGCGATCTGCTCGGCATCACCAGGCATCTTGCTCAGACGGACTTCCAAGTCATCGCCGAGGGATTGAATTTGATCCTCCAACGAGGAAGCCCTGTCACTATGGGCGGCTGGATTGAGGATAATAAGGTTCTTCTTCACACTTCACAAAATCTGCAGTCCATCTAACTTCTCCCTGTGCGCCTGATTGCCAAGTTCATTTTTTCTCTGGTGGTCGTTCTTGTGGCGGTCGCCGTGATTGTTTCCGTCTTGGTGAGTATCGTGTTGCAGACCCAGTATGGCAAAGAACGTCTACAGGGGAGCCTTGCGGGTATCACTGGGGTCCCTGTCACGGTGAAGGGGGCTTTTGGTGTGCCACCCGCCTCCATAAGAGTGAATGGAATTTCCGTGGGAAACCCTGGGGAGCCCCCCCTTTTCACTTCCGAATCAATCACTCTTACACCTGACTACACGGCCCTGATCCATGGTCAACTTCAGATAGCCGGCATCACATTGCGCCACCCATGCCTGCATCTTCACAATGGCATGGTGGCGATGCCGAAAACTTCCAACCACTCCCCCTTGTCACCGACATCGACTTCGACAGATGTTGCAACGACACCTCGGGATAGGGCATCAGGGATGACGCTCCAGGCACCCGGGTCCGGCAATCTGCCCAAACAGGTCCGATCGCTTGCACCATCACTCAGAAGCATCACGATCACCAAAGGTGAAGTCGTGCTCCTTGATAGCTCAGGGATCTCCTCATTATCAGTCCAAGGACTCGATCTGCGTGGGAACGATCGTGGTGATGGATGGAGTGGAATCCTCAAGGCATCACGCGTGATCTCCGGGAACCAACTCATGATACGAGACGTTGAATCTCCGGTGAGTTTTACCTATGGAACGGCTTCCTCATCTCTTGCCATGGAACAGATCAAGGCAACTTTTGGGGGTGGCAAACTCTCTGGAAAAGGAGTTCTTGATCTCTCATCAACGACTCAGGCCTACACTCTTTCACTCAACCTCACGGGGGCTTCCATGAAGGAGTTGCTAACCGATGCTTCCATGGATGGTTCCGGTGCAGAGGGAGGTGTGACGGGCGTCATTGAACTAGCAGGACAGGTCGGCAAAGGCTCCACCATGACGGGTAGTGGCACCCTGAACTGCGCGGAGACCATCATTCAACCGGCAGGTTTTCTCAAGCAGATCGGTCAACTTCTGCAGGTCGAGGAACTCCAACTCCTGAAAATAGCAGAGGGAAAATGCCTCTTCAGAATCGACGCCGGGCATGTGGTGATCGATGATCTGATGCTTCGCACTGAAAATCTCATCCTGGCGGCTAAGGGCCCGCTTCATCCCTCCGGCGAACTTGATCTTGATTCCAGACTCCTCTTCAACGAAAAGCTCACGGGCCGTTTGAGGGGACTTCTTGGGTCTCAACTTTCACCCGCCCCTGAATCCGGTTATTCGCAGGTTGCTTTCCATGTTTCGGGATCTGTCATGAATCCTAAAACGGACCTCCTTGAACGTCTCACGGGGATTCGCCTGGGCGGTGATTTGGGAGGCCTGCTGCAGGGTCTTTTCGGACGTCCGGCCCCACGCACCCAACCCGCTCTCTCAAACGGCGCCTCCCCACACTGATCATATCATGAGAGTGATTGCGGGATCAGCCGGAGGACTCTCCCTCCTTCCTCCGGGCAAGGGTACTAGGCCCACCATGGACCGCGTCAAGGGGGCCATCTTCTCCTCGCTGGGCGACCGGATTCCGGAATCCCGCGTGCTGGACCTTTTCGCGGGAAGCGGCGCGTTGGGTATCGAGGCCATGAGCCGTGGAGCGGCATCCGCAACCTTTGTCGAGAACCACGGTCCGACGGCGGCCCTCATTCGTCGCAATCTCCGGGAGACGCATCTTGAAGGAAATGTCCAACAGATGGATGTCTTCCGGTTTGTTGATCTCTACCTCGTACCGGACAGCCTCGACGTGATCTTGGCAGATCCACCGTATCTGAAGCATTTCAAGGGCGGAGAGGCGAATCCTGCGGAAGCACTCCTGTCTCATCCTGCCATTGCCAAGGCGCTTGGATCCGAGGGCCTTCTTGTCCTGGAGTGCGAGCGACGTCAACCCCTCACCTCACTTGGTTCATGGGACATTCTCTCGGATCGGAATTACGGGGAATCACGCATCCTTATCCTGAGAAGTCCGGCATGAAGCGAATTACACTCTTCCTTTACAATCTGCTTTTTGTCCCGGTTCTACTGATCCTGCTTCCCGGATACGCTTTGAGGAACTGGCGCCGCGGCGGATACGGGACCAAACTCAAACAGCGGTTTGGCATTCTTGACCGGGAAACCCTTGCACGCATCGGTAAGGGTAGAGTCTGGATCCATGCCGTCAGTGTGGGAGAAGTTGGCATCGGACTCCGATTTGCCAAGGCTTATCATCGTATCCATCCAAGGGCTCGTTTTCTGATCAGCAGCACCACTCCAACAGGATTGAAGATCCTGCAGCAGGAGGCCTCGGAATGGCTGGAACCAATGGCCAATCCCGTTGATTTTCCCATCCTGACCTCACGTCTCGTGAAGGCACTGGCGCCCGCAGCCCTGTTGATGGTGGAGGCTGATATCTGGCCCAACCGTATTGCTGCTTGCACGGTTCTCGGGATTCCCACTGCTCTCCTCAACGCACGTCTCTCAAGTCGTTCTGAATCCCGTTTCCGATGGTTCAGAACGATCACTTCACCATTCTTCAATGATCTCCGGCTGATTACACTATCCGAAAAGGAGGATCAGGCACGATGGCGCTCTCTGGGAGTAGGGGAGCAGGTGCTGCGATGGACCGGAAACATGAAGTATGATCCGCAGTCAGACACAAGGTTTTCGAACATCTCCATCCCATGTGAAACAGGCTGGAGTTCAGGGGATCCCATCCTTCTCGCAGCAAGCACCCATGCAGGGGAAGAATCCGAAATAGCACAAGCCTTCCTGACCCTACGCGCAAAAAATCCCTCGTTGCGACTGGTCATTGCCCCGCGGCATGTGGAGCGCCGCAAAGAGATTCTCGGAGAACTCTCCAAACTCGGACTCACCTGTTCTCTTCGATCGGAGGGGGTTGCCGTTCCATGCGATGTCCTTTTACTCGATACGACAGGGGAACTCTCGGGATGGTATCCCCTCGCCACCGTCGTCTTTGTCGGAAAGAGTCTTCCCTGTTCGGTTAATCACGGGGGTCAGAACATGATCGAACCAATCCAGGCCGGGTGTGCCGTGATCACGGGACCACATACCGGCAACTTCGAACCGTTGGCCACGAGGCTAGCCGATGCAGGGGCCCTGCTGCGTTGCGACGATTCTATCACAATGGCCTCGCAAATCGGGCAATTACTTTCGGACGAAGGCCTGCGGCAAAGAATGATCCTTGCGGCAGGTTTCATTCTTGAGCCCAACGCGGGGGCCACGATACGAAACTGTCAACTCATCGAACGCCTACTCGGGAGCCCCCTCCCAGAAGAGTCTCGCAGCAAGTGACCAATCTCGCTCCGCCACACGAACCCGGGAGAGAACTCCCATTTTCATTCGGAGCGATTGATCAACCACGAGACGCTTCACAGCGATCGTAAGGGCTTCGAGATCGAGTCCCTTGGTGACAAAACCATCCTCGCCATCGTTGACAAGATCCTTGGGACCTCCGACATCCGAGACTATGACGGGCAATCCGCTGGCCTGAGCCTCGATCACAACATTTCCGAAGGTATCCGTGGTACTCGGGAACACAAAGAGATCGGCGGAGGCATAAGCTGATGCCAGTTCGTCACCATGAAGGCTTCCAGTATAGATTCCCTCGGGAAGCAGTTCCTTCATCATGGCTGCATAGGGACCATCGCCGACGATGAGCGGACGGACAGGCACGCCTCCGGAAAGCAAGCGGCGCATTGCCGCGGCAAAGAGGTCAAGGTTCTTTTCCCGCGAGACACGGCCCACGTAGAGGGCACCGACTTCCCCCTCAAGCAGCCCTCTTTTTTGCCAGAAATCAGGATTCTTTTTCGATGGATGAAATAGTCCCGTATCCAACCCTCGTGGCAGGATTCTTAGCTTCTCGGGAGCAATACCCCTATCCACCCAGCAGCGACGATAGTGATCGGAGTTCACATAGATCATGTCCATCTGGGAATAGAACCAATGCATGTAGTTCCAAGTGAGTGACTCCATCAGTCCGTCTTCGGTCAGGATCCGGACATACTCCGGGAAATCAGTATGATAGATCCCAATCGTTGGAAGCCCAAGGACCCTAGCCGCAGCGAGGGCAGCGAGTCCGACCGGACCGGGGGTGCTGATGATTACTTCCGTAAAATTCCCTGACTGCAAATGGTCAATAATCTGGAGGAGCGGAGGAAAACTAAGTTTCTGTAACTCATACTCCGGCAATTCAAACTCTCCGATCGGGGGAAAGTTTTTAAGCGGGATTCCCGGAACCGAGACCTCATTCCTCGAGACCATGACCTCGACGAATTTACCAATGGCCACAAGTTGGGAACTCATTCGCTGGATCGTCGTCGAGACTCCGTTCACGTCATCAAGCGTGTCGGTAAACCAAGCCCTTCTTGTGTTACGGAGAACTGGTGGGATCGCTTCACGTAGCACCATCGCGGCCTCTCTAAGGCGGATTCTTGATGGTGTCCTGAACGCGTAAAGATAGGGGCTTAGGAGGGCGACCAATGGCACCACCGGACCGATCATCTGGATGCTTTCCAGAAAACGCCCCTCCATGAGTTGCTGGAGGAACTGGAGGGTCAGTCTGTAAGCGAGGCGGCTTGCCATCATGTTTGCCATCAGAAAGGCCCGCCTGCTCGGCTCCACAACGCCTTTCAACTCCCTGTTCAGTTCGGCCCTCATCGCCGGTTCGTGCAGCGAGTTGGAAAGTTCCTTCCAGAGGGAACGTGGACCCGGATTAGCCAGTTCAAATATTTTGCCGCTGGCGATTCCCTGCGCCAAAAATGCCAGTTTTTCACCGGCCGAGAAGGTTGTGGGATCCTTACCCTCCATGAACCGGCCAAAGGCTTTCTCGACAAGCCGAAGCGTCGGGGAAGCCGCATGACCGGCCATGCGCTCCTTGGCATAGGAAAAAGCGACCTGATAAGTTTCCAGTGCCGTGCGAAGCGGAGAACCGGAGGTTCCTCGTGCCTCGCAATTTCCGGATCGCAGTTGTTTCAGGAACTCCGACGCATCCCTCACCGATGCCGTCTCCGTCCATGCATGCCCCGGCGTCGTTCCTCCGTGATCATCAGAACCCCCAAACCAGACCTTAACCCAAGGTTCAGCATGGGTCGGGAGAAGTCCCGTCACCGCACTGAATCTCTCGATATCCTCCCGACGCAGATCAAAGAGATAGCGGGAGACATTCGTAATCAGCGTGCCATCACGCCCGTTAACACCCTCGAAGTGTCGAAAGAGCAAGGCCAAGCGCATCAGATGAATCGGACGAAGGCGGTCTTCAAGCCCTCTTAGCGGACTGGCCACCCCGTGGGCAATCTCTTCCCGGGAGAGGTACTGCTGTAACTCGTAGATGTTCGTGCGGAGTTGTTGGATCTCCCTGTGATGGCTTTCGCTGATCCCCCAAACCAGCAGGGAGATGCGGCATCCATCCTCGGGAAAGAGGGCACTCACCGATTCACTGAGAAAGACGCCGGGGCGATCCGCCACCTCAAGGCACCCACCGAGGGAATCTTCGTCCGTGAAGGTGATGAAATCCATTCCCGCCTCCCTCAATTTCACGTAGAGGACCTTCGGATCAGAAACACTCGCCGGCACGTCAAGCCGACGTAAAAGCCACTCGGAGGATCTTTTGCTGTGGCGGGTATGGAGGTGAAGATCGGCGCGTGACATGAAATGACTAGCAGGGGAGCGCCCCTTCATGAACGCTTGTGCGCCACAGGTCGAGCCAATCCCTATAAGTGGTCACCCGTCGCTCAACGATTGCGGAACGGATGAGGGAGAGAATATGGGACCGTATTGCGGGATGCTCCCAGTCGGGAGGATGGAGTCCCAAGCGCATCAGGGGGGATCTCTTCAATCTTCTGAAGAGTATTTTGTTCCATAGAGGACTGAGGGCCCTCCTCCAAGGTGCCCTGACACTGTAAACGAGGCTTCTGGAGAAAAACTGGCCCCCTTCCCGGCAGTCCAACATCGATCCAATCAACGTGGTGTACTCAAAACCCTCCTCCTTGACCGCGCGTTGAGCCTCCCAGCCTAGCAACCAGGCCGGAGCAATGAAGCCCGATGAAGAAATTCCACAGGCCGTAAGAGCCCCCTTTCCAAGGCGTAGCAATCTGGAGGCCTCCGCGAAGGATAGATCATAAAACTCCCCCTCTCCGGCAGTATAGAAGCGGGTCATCAGGCGGGTCATCATTCCCTCTCCCGGCATTTGAGGCCTGAGGTGATGGAATCCATGAAGGACGGGCTCGTGACCTCTCGCGACGCACGAGGCCAGCCACGCGGTAAAATCGGGATCCTGATCAATCCTGCCGCGATGGTGGTGGTCGGGGATCACAAGGAGGGAAGTGACCGGCACCCCCTCGCTCTCCAAATCAGCCAGCATCCGTTCCACCAAGGGGCGGGTCACCGTGGAGACATCGTGGATCGAGACAACGAGCGATCTACCCATTAAGTGCTCCCTTTCAGGGAGGGGCTGCAAGCCGGTCACCACACTTGAACTTGAGGGAGCAGTTTGCATTGGCGGCAGGATATGTTATCTGATGTAGTCCAAGACCGATACCAAGAGCAATGCCAGACGAGACACCAAACCAAAAACGTAACAATCCCAACCAACCGGGCTCCCAGGAGCCTCAGTTTAACTGGAGGTCGATTGTTCTTATCGTCATCGCCACGGCCTTGATCGGCGGAGCCCTCTTTTTCAGGGGAACGACCATGGCCAGTACCGAGGAACTGACGCTTCCTAAATTCGACACGCTGCTCAAGGATGGAAAAATTATTTCCACGGCGGATAAGCCCCTTGAACTGGTCATCGAAGAGGGCCGCAACACGCAATACCTCTCCGGTTTTTACCGCAAAAAATCCCCCCCTGCCACGGAAGAGATCCCGACCCCTTTCAAGACATCCGTCTACATGCCCTTCAACGGGACAAGTCTTGAGAAGGATCTGGCTGCAGCAGGCATCACTCCGAATGTGCGCCCCGAGTCCAACGTGCTTGCCTCGACCATCCTGAACATCCTTCCGATCCTGCTCTTCTTAGTCGTCCTCTACTTCTTCTTCCGCTCCCAGATCAAGATGGCTGGACGTGGCGCGATGAACTTCGGCAAGAGCAAGGCCAAGATGCTGGCCCGTGAGAAGAACAAGATTACTTTCAAGGATGTGGCCGGCGTCGAGGAGGCCAAGGAGGAGGTCGTGGAGTTGGTCGAGTTCCTCAAGGACCCCAAGAAGTTCCAGAAGCTTGGGGGACGCATCCCCAAGGGGGTCCTCATGATAGGATCCCCGGGAACAGGCAAGACACTTCTCGCCCGTGCCATCGCTGGTGAAGCCGATGTTCCATTCTTCAACATCAGTGGATCCGACTTTGTCGAAATGTTTGTCGGCGTGGGCGCCTCCCGCGTCCGTGACATGTTCGAGCAGGGCAGGAAGTCTGCACCCTGCCTTATCTTCATCGACGAGATCGACGCGGTTGGTCGTCATCGCGGACACGGGGTTGGCGGTGGTCATGACGAACGTGAGCAGACCCTCAATCAACTTCTGGTCGAGATGGACGGGTTCGACGCACAGGATGGCGTCATCATCATCGCCGCCACCAACAGACCTGATGTCCTCGACCCGGCACTCCTTCGTCCCGGACGCTTCGACCGACAGGTCACGGTCTCATTGCCCGATGTGAAAGGGCGTGAGGAGATCCTCAATGTCCATGCCCGCAAGGTGAAGCTCTCGGAGAATGTCGACCTCAGCCTGATTGCCCGTGGAACGCCGGGTTACTCGGGGGCGGAGTTGTCGAATGTCCTCAACGAGGCGGCGCTGATGGCCGCCCGCAAAGGACAGAAAGCCATCGAGCAGTGCGATCTCGAGGAGGCCCGCGACAAGGTGCGCTGGGGCAAGGAACGCCGCAGTATGGCGATGAGTGAAAAGGAAAAAACCTCCACAGCATGGCACGAGGCCGGACATGCCCTTCTCAACGTGGTGATCGACCACACCCACCCGCTTCACAAGGTGACCATCATCCCCCGTGGACAGTATCTCGGGGCCACCATGTATCTTCCGGAGGGCGACAAATACGCCACCCAACGCAAGGAGGCCCTAGCCATGCTCATCATGACCATGGGCGGGCGCATTGCCGAGGAGATGTTCACGGGGGACGTTTCCAACGGCGCCTCCGGCGATATTGCGCAGGCGACGAAACTGGCTCGCCGCATGGTTTGCGAGTGGGGCATGAGCAATTTGGGAATGATCCGCTTCAGCGAGGAGAACGAAATGGTCTTCCTCGGCCGTGACGTCTCCCGGGCGCGAGAGTACAGCGAATCCACCGCCCAGCAGATCGACTCCGAGGTAAAGCGCCTTATCGACGACGCCTATCATCAGGCCACCGAGATTCTCAAATCAAAACAGGGTAAGGTGGAGTTGATTGCTAAGGCCCTGCTTGAGTTTGAAACACTCGAGGGCTCACAGATCGAGGACCTCATCAATCTTGGCTACATGCGCAATCCTCCCGTGATCGCCCAGAAACCACCTCCACTCCCCCCGCCGCCCAGCGACACACCCGCTGGCGAGGCGACCATGCCGATCAAGCCGGATTACCCGACAGGCGGTTTAGCAGCTCCCGTGCCGGCCTAGACCCGGTAAATAAGCCCCCTTTAACAAGCTTCATGCAAGGGGGTTTGTGAGCGGCATAAAAAAGTCGATGATCTCCACTGGCTACAGGCTACCGGAGGGATATTCGATCCGCTTGATGACAGCGGGTGATTACCCGGAAATCTCGGCCATCTGCAGCATGGTCTACCCCACTGAAAGGCCCTACACCGATCAGGAGCTTGCCGATCACCATCGTCTTTTCCCCGAAGGTCAGTTTGTCGTAGTCCATGATTTTAGCGGTAGCGTGGCCGGCGCACACTTTACTCTCCTGATTCAGCTAAAGCATTTCCACCTCGATGACTCCTGGGAAACACTCACTGCGGGGGGAAGTTTTTCAGATCATGATCCCGAGGGACACACCCTCTACGGTGCTGATCTCTTCATTCATCCGGACCATCAGCATCATGGTCTTGCCAAAGCACTCACCCTGGCAACCAGGGAGCTGGTTTCTAAAATCAGGCTTTGGAGGATGGTCGGGGGAAGCCGCATGCCGGAATACGGGAAGGTTGCCGGGAGGATCAAGCCCAACGACTACATCGCCATGGTGCGTCGAGCCGAAATAGCTGATCCGGTACTGACGGCTCATCTCCATGATGGATGGGAGGTGATCACTGCCATCCGGGGTTATCTCCCGCATGATATTGAGAGCGCCGGTTGGGCTGCCGTCATCCAGTGGGTCAATCCCGAGTGTGAAACTCCTCCTGCATTTTCAATCTCCCGGATCCCCCTGAAAGGCTGAAGTGTGGTGGCTTCAACGGCTAAATCTTGCTCTCCATGGCTTGGAGGGGGAGAGTGTGCGTAGCCTCAAGTCCTCATTGCCCACCACTTCCTGAACTGCTGCAGCGCGCGACTGCGGTGGCTCATCGTGTGCTTCATCTCGGCCGGAAGCTCCCCGAAGGTCTGCTGATGCCCCTCCGGCATGAAGATAGGATCATATCCGAATCCCCCCTCTCCGCGGACCTCATGGGCCAGCATCCCCTCGATGGTTCCGTCGAAGAGAGCAAGCGTGGTCCCGTTCTCCGCCACGGCCAAAACACAGCGAAAACGGGCTGATCGGACTTCATCAGGAAATCCTTTCATCTTTTTCAGAACGAGGGCGGTATTGGCCTCATCGGTGCAACCGGGGCCCGCGTAGCGGGCCGAATAGACCCCTGGCGCCCGTCCCAAGGCATCGACTTCGAGTCCGGAATCGTCAGCCAAGACAATCCCGCTCACATGGCGGGAGATCCCCTCGGCCTTCAGTTTGGAGTTCTCCTCGAAGGTGACGCCAGTCTCCTCAATCTCGGGAAGATGTGCCATGCCGGTCACATCACTGACAATGACCCCTTCCCCGAGCATGGTCTGAATCTCAAGTGTCTTGTGCCTGTTCCGGGTGGCCAAAAGAATCTTGGGCTTTTCGGAAGAGAGCGGCTTGGCGGATGCGGTGTTTTCGGGTCTCATGTCAGTCCAACGTTCCAACGAGATGTCCCTTACCCGCAAGCACTATCCCTTTCCTGAATTCGAAGCCCGCTGGCAAAAGCTCTGGCTCGAAACCAACGCCTTCCGTGCATCCAACCCCGGGGATCCCGGTTTTCGCCCCGATTCAGGCAAATACTTCGTGCTTGATATGTTCCCCTATCCCAGCGGGGATGGCCTCCACGTGGGGCATGTCGAGGGATATACGGCGACGGA
The DNA here is from genome assembly GCA_903847935.1 of uncultured Spartobacteria bacterium. Taxonomy (GTDB): domain Bacteria; phylum Verrucomicrobiota; class Verrucomicrobiia; order Chthoniobacterales; family UBA6821; genus UBA6821. The sequence continues at coordinate 34,855 of CAINEX010000119.1, forward strand.
CATCCTTGCCAGATACCGCCGCCTGCGCCGCGACAACGTCCTCCACCCGATGGGATGGGATGCCATTGGGCTTCCTGCCGAGC
>CAINEX010000120.1 GCA_903847935.1 uncultured Spartobacteria bacterium
ACAGGACTTTCCAGCTCTTGAGCATTCATCCATTTGAGAAGGTGCCTATCCATGAACTACTTACAGAAACCAACCTCAAATCTTATATCCCTCCAGAAAACAACCAGCTGATACTGTTAGACTTATAACCGGACGCTAGTGTTATCATATGCAATAGATGTCAAGTAGCTGACAACTCTTGCGTGGAGAGTTGGTTCCGCTGAGGGGCGGTTTATGAAGCCCTATTCTTCTTTCCCTTCAAAAAATTGAGGTGCCGACAGGACTCGCTCCAACGGCTTCCTAAAGCACTGCGACGGTGCAGTCCGGCGTGACTCCCTCCGCGACAATTTCGTCTCAGGAAGTTCCTGAAAAGAAAGTCTCCTAGGAACTCACTGCCCCCTACAGGGTTGCCATATCAATGACAAAGCGGTACTTCACATCGCTTTTGAGGACACGGTCGTAAGCCTCGTTGATCTTTGCCATCGGGATGACCTCCACGTCGCTGCTAATACCGTGCTCGGCACAGTAATCGAGCATCTCCTGGGTCTCGGGAAGTCCGCCAACAAGGGATCCTGCAAGGCGCTTGCGCCCCATCACCAGAGCAAAGGCATGAATCGCCGCTGTCTCGGGAGGAACACCGACCAGGCACATCGTTCCATCGCGCTTGAGCAGGTTGATGTAGGCACCTAGATCATGGGGGGCCGAGACTGTATCAAGGATGAAGTCGAAGCTCCCGGCGGCCTTGGCCATCTCCTCTTCCGAGCTGGAAAGAATCACCTCATGGGCACCCAGGCGCTTGGCATCTGCCACCTTTTCTGGAGAAGTGGTGAAGCAGACGACATGGGCCCCGAAGGAGTGGGCAAACTTGAGAGCCATATGCCCCAGTCCTCCCAGGCCAATCACGCCTACCTTCTTGCCCGGACCGACCTTCCAGTGGCGGAGTGGCGAGTAGGTCGTGATGCCTGCGCAGAGGAGTGGTGCGGCGGCGGCGGGGTCGATTTTATCGGAAACTTTCAGGACGAAGCGCTCGTCGACGACGATCTGGTTCGAGTAACCGCCGAAGTTCAGACCGCTTCCATCTCGGGTCTTGCTGTTGTATGTGCCAGTGAATTGATTTTCACAGTAGTTCTCCAGACCCTCGTTGCAGTTGGAGCAGGTGCGGCAGGAATCAACGAAACAGCCGACTCCGACCCGGTCACCAGGGGAGAATTTTGTCACGGAAGCACCGACCTGCTTGACCACGCCGATGATCTCGTGGCCGGGAACCATGGGGTAAAGGGAACCGCCCCATTCATCGCGAGTCTGATGGATGTCAGAGTGACAGACGCCGCAGTGGGTAATCTCCAGATGGACATCATGGGAGCCCGGTTCACGGTGCTCGAACGAGAAGGGGGCGAGAGGTGTGGTTGCGGATTGGGCAGCGTAGCCTTTGGTCGGGATCATGGGAATTAGGAGAAGGGGATGACGTTTTGAGAAATGTACCCAAAGTCGTATTGAAGGGGTACCGCAAAATTAAGAACCTCTCCAACTTTTCCCTTCCCGAACACCAATGACTATTCACCGAACCCTATTTTCTATTCTCCCTCAGTGTGAGTCACATCGCGGGTTTCAAAACGTGTGAATTCATTCAGGAAGGTGAGGGGAACCTCTCCGGTTGGACCATTGCGTTGTTTGGCGATGATGAGCTCTGCTTCACCGCCTTTTTCGGCCTTGTCCTCCTCATCCTTGGCATAATAGGCGGAGCGTACCAGGAGGCCGACCACGTCGGCATCCTGTTCAATCGAACCCGACTCACGCAGATCCGAGATACGCGGTTTCCCACCATCTCTCTTCTCCGATTCACGGTTAAGCTGTGCCAGCACAATAATCGGTATGCTGAGTTCCTTGGCGAGCGCCTTGATACCGGAGGAGATCTCCGCGATCTCGATCTGACGGTTTTCCTGTCCCCGCTTGGAGGGAGAGCGCAGGAGTTGAAGGTAGTCGATCACGATCAATCCCAGACCGTGCCTGTCCATGAGGCGCCGTGACTTGGCGCGGAGCTCAAGAATGCTGAGACCCGCGGTGTCGTCGATGTACATCTTGCTCTGCATGAAGGCTCCTGCTGCCTTGGTCAGATTGCTGGACTCCGCCTTGCCCAGAAAGCCGTTCCTGACGCTCTGAAGGTTGACCCTTGCCCGTGAGCAGAGAAGACGTTGCACGAGCTGCTGGGAGCTCATTTCCAGGCTGAAGATGCCGACCGGAGTGCCATTATCCACAGCGACATGTTCGGCAATGTTCATGGCGAGTGCTGTCTTTCCCATGGAAGGTCGGGCCGCAATGACGATCATTTCGCTCGGGTGCATGCCGCTCGTCATCTGATCGAGTTTTTTATATCCGGTAGGGACACCGGTGACTTCGCCCTTGTTTTTATAAAGCTTCTCGATCGATTCGATCGCCGCGTTCACATGGTCCTTGATGTCGGGTAGTTCACCCCGGAAACGCTGCTCCCCCACGGTAAAGACCTGTTTCTCGACATCATCGATGAGTGTTTTGACGTCTCCCTGCTCCTCGTAGCACCTCGCGGCCGAGGCGGTGCATACCGAGATCATCCGGCGCAGGAGATGCTTCTCCCTCATGATGTCGAGGTAGTATTCCGCGTTGGTTGCGGTGGGCAGGAATGTCTGAAGATCTGCGAGGATGGCAGGACCACCTATTTGCTGGAGTAAATTCCGATCAGCAAGGACTTGGGTGACGGTGACAAGATCGATCGGATGATTTTTTTTCCA
>CAINEX010000121.1 GCA_903847935.1 uncultured Spartobacteria bacterium
ACCGTTCCGGTCGGACTCAACAACGCCAACTACGAGATTGTCGATGGATCCGGTAATGTGATCACCAGCGTGAGTGCTCCGATCGGAACCATCACTCCGGCACCGGTATCCGTGAGTCTTTTCGGGTCCACGACCAAGGTCTATGACACCACGACTGCGGCGGTGGTTGGTCCTGCAAACTACCTCATGACTGGAATTTTAGGTAACGATCAGGTTGCCTTGAACGATCCGATCTCAGGAACCTATGACACGGCGAATGCGGGAAGTGAAAAGACAGTAACTGTCCATGGGCTCACTCTCTCTGGAAATGCGGCACACAACTATCAACTTCTCAGCACGACCATCAACGGATCAATCGGTTCCATTACACAAGCCACTCTCACAGCATCGCTATCTGGGAGGTCCTCCAAGGTCTACGACACCACGACGACTGCCAATCTGGCATCTGTTAACTATATTTTGAGTGGTATCCTGGGCAATGATCAGGTGACGCTCAATGACCCGACTTCCGGAACGTATTCCACGGCAAATGCGGGAAGCGACAATCTGGTGAGAGTTAATGGACTCTCCCTCCTTGGTAGTTCCGCAGCTAACTACAGGCTACAAAGCACATCGATTAGTGGGGCTATCGGAGTCATTACGCCAGCCACGCTAACAGCCTCTCTTACGGGTACTGTGAGCAAGACCTACGACACCACTACCTCAGCAACGCTAACCCCTGTTAACTACCTCTTGAGCGGAGTTTTGGGCAGCGATCAGGTGAGTCTCAGCGATCCGAACTCAGGGACTTATGACTCGGCGAATGCCGGAATTGGAAAGACTATCACTGTGAATGGACTTGTGATTTCCGGAAGTTCGGTCGGCAACTATAGACTCCTGAGCACCTCGATTAATGGTGCCATTGGCACCATTATACCCGCCACGCTGACAGCTTCCCTTACGGGGACTGTGAGCAAAACATACGACACCACCACCTCAGCAACGCTTGCGGCTAACAATTATTATCTGAACGGTATTTTAGGACACGATAAAGTCTCCCTCAACGGACCAGCATCCGGAAACTACACTACACCGAACGTGGGTAGTGCCATAACCGTGAGCGTTAAAGGGCTTTCACTCGCAGGCAACTCCTCTGGCAACTACACCCTCTTAAGCACCTCCATCAATGGACCGGTCGGCACCATCACCCCCGCCACGCTGACAGCATCTCTCGCAGGGAACGTAAGCAAAACCTATGATACCACGACATCTGCGACTTTGAATCCCGATAACTACATCCTGAGCGGAGTTTTGGGCAATGATCAGGTAATTCTCAGCGACCCGACCTCAGGAAGTTATGCCTCGGCGAACGCTGGAAGCAGTAAGAGCATTAGCGTTAACGGACTCTCCATCTCAGGGAGTTCTGCAGGAAACTACACTCTTCAGAATACCACCATCAACGCTCCGATCGGCGTTATCACACCTGCCACGCTGACGGCAACCCTAACTGGCACGGTGGGCAAAATTTACGACTCCACCGCTACCGCAAGGCTGAGTCCCGGCAACTACATTCTTAACGGCGTACTGGGGAATGATAAGGTCGTCCTTAACGATCCTTCATCAGGCACCTACGACACGGTTCATGCTGGCACGGGTATCGACGTGAGCGTCGATGGTCTCTCTCTAGCAGGTCGTTCTTCTGGGAACTATAGCCTCCTAAGCACTTCCATCAATGGCTCGGTCGGCACCATCTCCCCAGCCACCTTGACGGCCTCCCTTTCCGGAAATGTGAGTAAGACTTATGACACCACGACCTCCGCAACTCTACTCCCGGGTAACTATATTCTCAACGGTATCCTGGGGAATGATCAGGTCGTTCTAAATGATCCGATTTCAGGTAACTTTACCACTCCTAATGCTGGAAGATTGAAGAACCTGAGTGTCAGTGGTCTCTCTATTTCCGGAAGCTCTGCGGGTGACTATACGCTTCTGAATACCACCATCAACGGTCCCATAGGTATGATCACACCAGCCACGCTGACAGCCTCTTTGACTGGCAGCGTGAATAAGATTTACGATACAACCACGGCCGCGACACTGACTCCGGCCAACTACATGCTCAATGGTATCCTGGGGAATGATCAGGTCGTTCTAAATGATCCGTCATCTGGCACCTACAATACCCTCAATGCGGGTACTGGAATCACTGTCAACGTCCATGGACTTTCACTTGGGGGGCTTTCCGCTGGCAATTACACACTCCTGAGCACTGCCATCAATGCTCCGATCGGAGTTATCACTCCAGCCACCCTGATTGCCTCACTGACGGGCAAAATCTCCAAGACCTACGATACAACGACAGCGGCGACTCTTTCTTCAAAAAACTACCTCTTGAGCGGCGTTCTTGGGAGTGATCAGGTCTCCTTGAACGATCCAACTTCAGGTACTTTTAATAATGCTAATGTTGGTAAATCAAAGAATGTGAGCGTCAGTGGACTCTCTCTATCTGGAAGTTCTGCCGCCAATTATACACTCCTGAATACCAGCATCAATGGTGTGATTGGAAAGATCACCCCCGCCACGATCACGGCTGAGCTGACTGGTTCGGTTTCAAAGGTTTATGACGGCACCACGCAGGCCCTTCTTGGCACTGCGAACTACATCCTCAAAGGTATTCTTGGGAATGATCAGGTTGCCCTTAATGATCCCTCCTCCGGAACCTATGACTCGGCCAGTACCGGGGTGGATAAAGTTGTCACTGTCGGTGGACTTGAGCTCTTGGGGAATATTGATAGTAACTACAAGCTCATCTCGACCACGATTAATGGTCCCGTTGGCACCATTACACAGGCTCAGATCACTCAGGCTCTTCAGTCTCTTTCCGCCCTTAACTCCTCCACGGCAAATTCGGGTGTCGGTGGTAGTAGTGGCAGTGTTGATCCATCTTCATCTGGTTCAAGCGATACTTCTTCCTCTGGGAGTGTCGCATCTTCGACAGGATCTGACGATTCATCAGGTTCAAGCAGCACCGCCTCTTCCGGAAATTCCTCCAGCACTACCGCCTCAACCACTTCCTCTTCGGGAGCATCCTCAGTAGGTCCTAATAATACATCTGGATCTAGTGCCCCGAATAGCCCGAACTCGACCTCAACAAGCCCATCTTTAATCACAAGCACCGCTCTCAATACAGGTTCCCTTACAGGCTCATCCCTTTATGGAAACTCTCATCAGGGTGGGATCAGTTCAACCTCACCGTCATCCATCTCAGGCGGGCTTCATGGGCTACATGGATTCCCTATAGGAGGCAATAAACCTTCCTTAGGTAGGGTTGCATCAGGAAGCCTTCATGGATCCCGCATGGGCGGAAATAAACCTTCCTCAGTAAATGTCGCTTCTGCAGGATTACATGGAACACAGGGACTCCATCGAGGAGGAATTCTGAACTCCACGCTTATAACACCTCCTCAGCAATTGAACAGGATGGTTCAGCAGCCGGGAGCAGATGATTTCAATCAACTCAATCCACTTTCTACTCCGGAAACAAGTTATCCCAACGACACATCATCTGGAAACACCACGACCGCTCCCAGAACCGCCTCGTCCACGAGTGGTGCTGCATCCGATCTTCAACCCCTCAATGATCTGAATGCGATCATGATGGCGTTCTGATTTATAAAGTTATAAATCAATAGCGTAGCTTCTGCCTAGTGCCTCAAGAGAAGGTAGTTTGTCAGGATAAAGGCGCAAAGGGCAATAATTCCCAAAAACATGCTGTAACGGCGCAAATTATGAGGGTCCGCCTTGTGATGGAGTAAGAAGGCTAAAATTGCTGATACGATCACGCTGAAGGTGATGAAGCCGATCACAATGAAATGAAGCAAAGCGACGCGATTATTGAAATCGTTAATGGTACCCATCGAAGTTCGCAAACTGATAATGCAAGCAATGAACGCCGCACCGAGAATTCCGAGTCTGGATGTGTTCGTGACGTCGATAAAGTAACTGAGGAACATCATGATCACGGTGGCATAGGCAATGATCGTCATCGACCAGTATTCGATGGACTCATTGCGCGAGATTTCCAATGAGACTTCCAGTCCCGGAAACGCAGCACGAGCATTTCCTAGGGTCGAATCACCAAGATTTGAAGACAACACCAGCGAAACAGGTTCAATCTTAAAACTCTTGAAGGACCAGCCTTGGGGAAGATTTTCCTTGGAAATACCAGAATTCAACAAATCTGGCTTAAGAATAATTTTTGAAGAGTCCTCAAGGGTGTAGTCGATGGCAATTTTGAGATTTTGCGAATCATTGGGATAATCATGGAGACCCCATTTCATTCGGAATGTTCCTGTGCCACATCGCTTGATGCAACTAATCCCTGGGACTTGAGGAGCTCCCTCAACAGACCAAACAACGCGCTCGGCATTGGCAAACTGGAGTTCACTGATGATGTTGCCCGTGTTGGTGGACTGGCTCCAGATACAAAAATCAGAGGTAAAAGTCCCCTTACCCGTGTTCACATCCCGAACATTAAACAAATAGATCCCTATTGTGAACTCATCGGGTCTCTCGGCATTCGTGGATGTGATAAGAGCTGGTGCATTGGTACTCTGGACGTCCACGACCGAGTTTTTCTTTTTAAGGGAAACATCCGTTACTTTAGAAGCGAAGGGAGGCTTGGACGATTCCTCTTCAGGAGAAGCAGTTGCCGAAAAGCAAGCGATCAAAGAGAGAGAGAGGACTATGTACTGTTTTTTTAACATATGAACTTTTTCATGTGTTAGATACTAATTTGTAGACGATCAAGTACGGATCCTCTTTTAGGCCTCAAATTAGAGGACTTCCAAAAAAGAATCCTTTCGCTCAACATCCTCACCGTTGAATATCACTTGTCATCCAACAGGCAAAAAAAAAACTTCTGCGAGCAGAGGGAGGTTGCTAGCCCCTCTCCTTCTATTATGGATGGAGGTTCTTTTATCGCAGGCGGGTGCCCAGTTTGGCCCTGACCCATCCATCGGCAGAAACCTTCCCGATAGTATTCCCGAGGCTGCGCCCGATGCTTTTGTGAGGCGTCCTTCTGAGCTTGAGACAAAACCGGATTACTCGGATGTTCCTATCGTTGGGAAGCCAGGTAATGGAGTGCTTCACAAAATCATAATTTCCGGCGCCCTCTCACCTGAAGACAGGCAGGAGGGCGTTCAGGTAACCGACGGTATCCTGATCGATCGGATTGACCTGCTCACTTCAGAACGCCCTTTCGCCGTCGCACTCCACGATGATTACATCAATCACCCGCTTACGATTGAAGCGGTGCGAGCCATTTGCCAGAAGACGCTGCATTTTTACTTCAAGCGTGAAAGGCCGCTGGTCTTCATCCAACCCGTCACCATTGATTACGAGCATGGCGTCCTGAGATTGGCCGTGGTTGAGGCGACGATCGATCGCAAGGTCGATACAGGAGCAAAGTGGTTCAGTAAACACCTTCTCCTTTCCTCATTGCGGGCAAAAGTTGGAGAGCATCTTGATCGCAGGGGGCTCCTGAATGATGTGGCCATCCTGAACCAAAATCCGTTCATGCAGAACTCAGCCGTGCTTAAGCGTGGTGAGGAGCCTGGAACGACGACACTGGACCTGCGGACTCAGGATGCTTTTCCTGTCAGGGGGTTCTATTCGATCGACAACACCGGATCGCAACAAACGGGTCCTTGGAGATGGAGTGCCGGAGCGAACTGGGGCAATGCCTTCTTTGAAGGAGGACAACTAAGCTACCAGTACTCCGCTCCCTTTCAAAACCCTAGTTCGGAACCCGTGCAGAGCTTGAACTTCTCGCAACCACTCCCTTGGAAGCATCTCTTCTCTATTTACGGTAGTTACTCCACCACCGATGTGAAGATCGATTCAGCAACATCGAGCCTGACGGATAGCGGGTCCACAAAACAGGTCAGCCCTCGCTACGTGATTCCTATCGGAAAAATGTACGGTAAAGTGATTCAGAATTTCACACTCGGTGCGGACTGGATCTCGAGCAACCTGCTTTTCCTGCAGGGAGGAAACCAGATTCCGGCGAATCAGACAGACATTATCCAAGGACTGCTGGGATATCAGATTCTTGTGAAGGATAAGTATGGTCAGACTTCTCTTGCAACCGACAACTACTGGTCTCCCGGCGGACTCGACCCGAATAATAGCTCGCAAAAGTTTCAAAACGTCGATCCTCGGACGCGGGCAAATTATTTTTATACCTCACTCCATCTGCAGAGAGAGAATACACTCCCTTATGAGTGCAGCTTGCTCTCGGTGTTTTCAGGTCAGCTCGCCTCGACCTCACTGATTAGTAATGAACAACTCTCCATCGGAGGATACGGGACTGTGCGTGGATATCCCCAACAGATCTTGTTTGGTGATCAGGGTATCGTCTACAATCTTGAATTACATTCCCCGAGTTACAGCATCTTCGGTCTATCGCGGGGTCTGAAAGAGACTGCAGCGGAAGGAATATCCGATGCACTCCAAAAGATTGGAAAAGATAAGTTGATGTTTCTGACGTTCTGGGATTACGGCTTGGTAAATTCCATCAAGCCATTGCCAGGAAACCCTTCGAGTTATGCAATTACGGCCCTCGGAGTAGGAGTCAGATACGGGATCAGCGAGCATTTTACTCTCCGCTGTGACCTAGGCTTTCCATTAATCAACCCTAATGTGGGGATTGCAATCGGACCTACCATTGAAGCCGGTGCGTCAGTTTCATTCTAATATTGCTCACAAGTCATAAAACTAAAACACTTTTAAAGTTGGATTTCGTTTTAGTAATGAATAGTTATTAACAATTATGGACGTTGAAACAAATTTGCATCACCTTCATCACGCTACAAAGGAACACGAGTCCGAAAATCTTCTAAATAATAAGATAGTTGGTCTGTCTATCGGAATTCTGGCGGTGATCGTCGCAGTCACGGCAGCTCTTGGGAGTTCACAGAGGGATAAGATGACGCAGGCGATGATTCGGCAATCGCAGGCCATCGCCAAAGAGGCCAGTGGCAGTGCAAAACTTCGATCCGTGCTGATTGAGTTGGAAAGACTAACAACTTTACCGAAAGATAACAGATCGGAACATGAGGTGCGTGACCAGTTAAGATTTTACTCAGATTATCTTGGGGAAAGAAATATTTCTAAGGAGTGGGCCGAATCAATGGATCCATCTATTGAAATACATCTCAAGGCCACTGAGGATTACGATACTGCCCAGTTATTGGCCGAAATGGGAATCGCCATTGCCTCCCTATCAATGCTTATTCACAACCGGAAGGTCTGGTACCTTTCTTTGGTTTTGGGGGCATTAAGCATGCTGCAGCTATCGAAAACCTCATACATCGTCCATCATGAAAACACTGTCATCGAAAAGAAGATCAGTGAGATTGGCAAACGCTATGAAGACCTCAGGGAGAAGCATGAACACAATGGTGCTGATGCCGCGATCATCAAGGAACTTGATCCAACTGGCAGTATCCTGAGATCCATGGAGAATTGATTTCATTGTTCATGTATCTCTGAACTTTTATTTTACAAAGTTCTAGAATTACTGAGAAAAGAGATTTTCGTAAAATCTCACGCATTGCCCTACCTCTCTTTGTGACGAGATTGTAACGGCTTGGACTAAAATAATCCTCTCTTTGAGAATCTCATCACTTTAAAAGACACGCATGACTCACCACTTTTTCGCGACTTTTGCAAATATTCCGATGGCAACATGGGCACTGTTGGGACTTGCTCTCTTTCTTGCGTTGGCATTCGAATTTGCAAACGGGTTCCATGACACGGCCAATGCGGTGGCGACGGTGATCTACACCAACACACTTCCGGCCGTACCAGCGGTGATCTGGTCGGGATTCTTCAACTTTCTGGGAGTTCTCTGGTCATCCGGAGCAGTGGCATTCAGCATTGTGAATCTCCTTCCGGTGGAACTAGTCATCCATGTGGGGAGTGCTGCTGGATTCGCCATGGTCTTCTCCCTTCTTGTCTCTGCGATCGTGTGGAATGTGGGCACCTGGTACTTGGGGCTTCCCGCTTCGAGCTCCCATACGCTGATTGGATCAATCATTGGTGTTGGCGTTGCCAATGCCCTCATGAGTGGTTCTCACTACTGGGGGGACGGGGTGAACTGGGCCAAGGCAAAAGATGTCGGAATGGCTCTTCTGATTTCCCCCGTCATCGGATTCTGCATGGCGGCGTTGTTGCTGATCGTGATGAAAATTGTCATTAGGAATCCCAAGCTCTACTCAACCCCTGACGCTCATCACCCCCCTCCGGGTTGGATCCGCGCCTTGCTGATGTTCACCTGCACGGGTGTCAGCTTTGCCCATGGCTCCAATGATGGTCAGAAGGGCATGGGCCTCATCATGCTCATCTTGGTCGGCATTCTCCCCACAACGTACGCGCTGAATTACCAATGCTCGGATAACGATCTTAACGCGCTCCGACATCAGTTGCAGGTGACCGTTGCCTACTGCAACGATCAGAGTCAGGGGGCTGATGCTGCCTATGTGAAGGATGATCCTGCCAACGTCATCACAACCTTCCTGCGTGGACAGCATTCCACATCACCCGAACTCTTCCGTTCTGTAGAAGTGGTGGCGACGCGAAGTCTTCAAAAGCTTGGAAACTCCACCTCGCTTGATCAGGTTGCGGAAAGCGGCCGCGGAGCCCTCAGGAGCGACCTTTACTTACTATCCTCAGTCTCCTCAAAGCTTGCAAAAAATCACCAACTCGGTTCAGCCGATTCCGAAAAAGAAGCATCAAAGTTATCATCCACCATCAATAGCGTCACAAATTTCATTCCGGTCTGGGTGAAGGTTGCCGTTGCTCTTGCCTTGGGTCTAGGAACAATGATCGGATGGAAGCGTATCGTGGTGACTGTTGGCGAAAAGATTGGAAAAACACACATGACGTACGGGCAAGGAGCAGCAGCAGAACTCGTCGCCATGATCACGATTAGCATGGCCGATATGCTGGGCCTCCCTGTCAGCACCACTCATGTCCTCTCTTCAGGCGTGGCAGGAACGATGGCTGCCAGCGGTTCAGGCCTACAGATGACCACCGTAAGGAATATCCTGATGGCCTGGATCCTGACGTTGCCGATTTGCGTCTTCCTGGGAGCCGTGCTCTTTGCATTGGGGCTCAACCTGATCGCGAGTTTAGGACTCCATTAAAGGGCTCCGAAACCCGGGTTGGGTATTATCAATCGGCGTTATTGCCCGCCGCTAATTCATGACTTAGGTTGAGGTAAGCTGGATAAGCACGCCTTTCTATATGAATGATCTTCACGTCCGATCAGGTTCCATCATTGCACTCCGTCTTTTTGACATCGCCTATTCGATAGACCTGAAGCAGGTCGAAAATATTTGGACTGCTAAAAGCTCCGGAGCAGCAGTCCGCAGCGCACTGCACTCGGCACCGGTGAAGTCGTTGACTTTTGATGTCCCCCCGGTGCTTCTACGTCTTGATCCCATATCCATCAAAATTGGAGGAAAGATTGTCATCTGCAACGTCACGTCAAGATTGTACGACTTTGGTGTGGCATCCATCGCTATCAGGGTGCCTGCCTCAGAGATGATATGGGAAGAATACACCTCCCTAGCAAACGCAGTTGATCGTGAGATTGGACCTTCCGCCACGGAACCATGGGCCACCATTCTGGAGGGCCTCAGGGTGGAACTGGCAACAGCCTTGAACCGTCCCAATAGCAAGCCTATTGAGGAGGATCATCTCATCACCATCGTTCAGCAATTAAGTCATTTAATCGTGGGCTCCGATCTTCCGGAGATGGTTGATTTGATCCCCTTGCTCTCGGGTGAGAGTCGATACCTATCGGAAAAGACCCGCAAGGATCTTCTCCGCCAGAGATTCTCCTATTATGAAGATGACTTGGTCGTCCTGACCTGGGATCGGTCATTCATCTATGAACCGCGTCATGACTCGGACGTTGCGGACATTATCGAGGTTGCAAATGCCCAACTGCTCGAGTTCCGATACTATGACGAGTTACTCGATGACGAACTCCCCCGCATGTACGATCTCGTAAAAAGGGCAAGAAGGGCTACCAATCTGCTCGCTCCGCGTCGCTTTGCAGATCTTGCCCGAAAGCTTTATACGCTTGTTGCCGAGGTCACTGAGTTGACAGAGAAGGCCGATAATGTTCTTCAAGTAACGGAAGACGTTTATCTTGCCCGCATCTATTTGGCGGCTCTCGATATTTTCCGTGTTCCTAGGATAAGTTCCGCTGTGGATCGAAAGCTTTCTATCGTGCGCGACACCTATGCCGCGCTCTATGCAGAGGCCTCGGGATCGCGGGGGGAACTTCTTGAAATCGCGATTGTCGTGTTGATCGTGATCGAGATCACGATAGCTCTGATTCGTCACACGGGTTGAGATTTGGAAAGAGTTCTCTTCAGCTGAGAACATTACCGAGAGACTTCACAGGATTGGGCGTATTCAGATAAGACCAATCAATATCGCGTGATCCTTTGGCCGATGAAACGCCCGTAGGAATGATCTCTACCAATCCGATACCGGGATAGGTCCCCATATTGGGCCCTTCCCACCACTTTCCGCAAACAGCCCCCCCCGTGATGCACGGGATCCCGTTGTATTCAACTCGCTCATTGAGATGGATATGACCTTGCAGGATGGCAATCAAAGGACGCTGGCTGAGTTTTTCCAGCACCGAATCAGCATTCAGGACTCGTACACGTCCCGGGACATTCTTGATCATTGCCCCCAGTGAATCCCTAAGTGATGTCTTGAAGGGAATATGGGAGCACAGAATGATCGGCTGATTAGCTGGGATCCTGTTGAGCTCATGATCCAGCCACTCCATTTGGGCATTACTGATCCAACCGCGATACGGATTTTCGCCACCAACCACTTTGATGGAGTCCAGCATCAAGAAGCGGTAACCATGAAATTGAAAGGACCGGTAGGTAAGCGGTCGTTGAAAGTGATGTTTCCAGCGCCGGCGGGGATCATTGTCAGAAACCTTGCCATCCGCAGTCAGGGGTTCGTAAAGGTCATGATTACCAATCAGGGGCTCTAGCCTAACCTTCAGCCTGTTAAGAAATGAGGAAGCGATTACCCAGCGCTGGTCCATCGTTTTGCCCGTGGAAGTGAACCCTCCGTGAACAAAATCCCCTCCCCCAATAATTAAATCAGGCCTGAGTGAGTTCATGATTTCAGCTGTCCGTTCCAGCCAAGAAGGAGCGTCATGTTCAGCCATGGCATGACAATCGGTCAGAAAACCAAGTCGCAATGTTTTCAGATGTTGATCAAGGGTGATCCCGCGAAGCGAAGAGGAAAGGAACAACTGGGATGCCAGAAACGCACCTGCTGTTCCGATGAAGTCACGGCGCGTCACGCCAGATTTAGCGATGCTTGGCAGTGGTAACGGCATGGGTAGCGATTATTTCTTCAACGGAAGTGAATATCCTCTTTTTTTCATTCGACGCCCATTAATGTTGGCCCAATAAAGGTTTTCAACAAGAGCGTTGATCAATTTGGATCAGCGTTCACCAAGAATGATCACCGCGACTCCCGCCAAAACCAAAAGGCCTCCAGCTATGGTGATGGGATGCATTTCCATCTGATGGAAGAACAGCCAAGCGAATAGAACGACAAATAAGGGGTAAGATATCTCGATCAATGAAGCGAGGGTTGGGTTCTTCGCACCCATCGCGGCATACGTGAGATAGGCTCCCAGTGCAGAACCTGCGATGGAGAATAGGAACCAGCTAAGATCAGCAGATGTCAACGTATTACTTTTAAGGAAAGTGAAGATTCTCCCCGTGAAAAGCATCACCAAGAGGGCGCCGAGAAAGCCAAAGAGTGAATATCCCAAGAAAAAAACCAGCGGACTCAAACCTTTTCTAAGGAGAGGTCCACTCGCGGCATAACTCATTCCCCAACAAAGGGAGGCGGCAAGAGCATAAAGAATCCACATGAATAAAAGTCTAGCTCAGATTCCAATGAAGAGAAAACAGCTTATGATTTTCTGATGCTTGCTCTTGCACTCCCAGAGTACAAAGGCAACCTTTGACACCATGGGTATCGAAATCGAGCGCAAATTTCTTGTTACAAGTGACCTGTGGAAAATAGGAACCGAACCGATTCACTATGCACAAGGATACCTCTCAAAGGAAATTGGGGCAACGGTCAGGGTACGGATTGCCGGAAAAAAGGCATTCCTTACAATCAAAGGTCCGATCACGGGCATATCACGGGCAGAATTTGAATACTCAATACCGCTGAAAGATGCAGAGGAGATGCTTCGACTTTCAGTTGGTCCGCTCGTTGAAAAAAATAGGCACAGGATACGATTCGGCACTCATCTTTGGGAAGTTGACGAATTTCTTGGAGATAATGAGGGACTCGTCGTGGCCGAAGTGGAATTGTCAAATCCCGGAGAAAACATCATTCCCCCCCCTTGGTTGGGAAAGGAAGTTTCCGGAGATCCCCGTTACTACAACTCGAATCTTAGCGTCTATCCTTACCGTCAATGGGATAAGAAATCGTAACACATCGATTGAGACTATTTAGAACCGCGACATGAAAACGGGAAAAAAAACGCGCTTCCATCTGCGGGTCAATAAACCTATCGACAAAGAGATAAAAACGCTGGCCAAGTTGCAGTTGGAAGCGGCTCTTCAAGTACTGAATGGCAATAACATCTCCCCTGAAGCTGTTCATGTTGCTCGGACCTCTATAAAAAAAGTAAGGACTATCATCCAATTGACATCGCCAGTGCTAAGCAATAGCGAACGGAAGAAACTCCATGATTTACTGCACGAGGCGTCGATCCGATTAGGACCCGTCAGGGATGCCGGGGTTCAGGTTCAAACATTCGATCTCATCTTGGGTTCAAGCAACCTCAATCAGGATGACTTCTACTCGTTGCGGGAAGGTCTTTCAGATGTGTTCAGGCAGCGAAGTAAAAACAGCGTTCGTCTGATTCCAGGCATCATGGACTCACTTGGAAGATCATTACGGGCAATAGATTCTTGGAATCTTGAGTCTTTTGGGGTCAGAGAGATCCGTAGACGATTGCGCAGAATCTACCGAAGAGGGAGGACCGCGCTTGATCTCTGCATGGAGGACGAAAGCCAGGAGGTTTTTCATACCTTTAGAAAAATGGTCAAACAGCTTTGGTATGCCGTGCGCATCACATCCAGATATTGGCCCCATGATGGTGAAGACCTTATTCGTGACTTGGGTTGCCTTGGGGAGCTTGTCGGCAAAGAACGTGATTTAAAAATGCTTGCCAGCGCACTGCGATCATTCAGCAAGAGCAAAGCCACCACTAATCTTCTCTCTCGGATCGAAAGCGAGTTGCCAGATCTTCGTCACGCCACGATGAAAAGAGCATTTTCTTTCTATGAACTAAAACCAAAAATATTTATTGAAGCCCTAATAATCTAAAAACACAAAACTCTTCCTTGACGATGATTGTTTCCGCACTACTAGCGACCATAGATGTTCACAACGCTCTGGCACAGACAGTGGATAAGGCTATCGGCATTATCCGCCCAGATTTTCACATGGGCTTGGATTTTATCCTGGCCCTGATTCCTCTACTGATCGCGCTTTTAATCTTCAGACATCATAACGGTATCTCCTCACTGCTTTGGTGGCCATCTCTTGTGATTTTTTTACTTTTTCTGCCGAATGCCCCGTATGTGATCACTGACGTTATTCATTTTGTAGAAAAAGTGAGAGTCACCCCCCCCTTCCTATCTGGGCAATGAGCCTCTTGCTTCTGGAATACTTTGTTTATTTTTTTATCGGGATGGAATGTTTTGTGCTCTCATTGATGCTTTGGGGGAGAGCTCTTAAACGCCATGGACACGGATGGCTCATTCTTCCTCTTGAAATTGTAGTTATTTCATTAAGTGCATTTGGAATTTATCTTGGCCGAGTAGATCGTCTCAATAGTTGGGATGTGGCAACCGATCCAGAACATCTTTTAAATCAAGCCTTCAGAGATTCCCTGAACCCCAAACCTCAGGAAATGACACTTCTCTTCTTTTTGGCAATAACCTTGATTTATTTCCTGCTAAAGGGTGCCAATTGTTTATTGGCACTGCTGCTAAGCCACCACTCGCAAGGGGCAACGAATCTGCACAACCGAAAGTAATTCAACACCACGTTTTCCGTAACGGTGCGGCATGAAGCGCATGGCAGTGGAATAACTGCCGTGAAATCGGGACCTAGCGGAACTTCCAGAACATCACTACAGTGATGATCAACCCAATGACCATAATGACTTGGCGAACCATTTTCTGGGAAAGACGCTGGGAATACGTGGACCCCAGGTAATAACCAAGAATAGCTCCCAGTGTCATCAGCACCATGTGAGGCCAATTGATCAGACCAGAGAGCGTGAACCAAATGGCGGCAATCAAATTAATCAGGGATCCAAGCACGGTTTTAAGCGTGTTCATTCGGTGAATATCTGAAAAACCCATGAATCCTAGGGAGGCTAGCATCAGGATGCCGATGCCCGCGCCGAAATAGCCTCCATAAATGGAAACAAAAAATTGAAAAATCAGGGCCGTTATTAAATGAACCTTTCTAGTTTTTGGGGGGTGAACGTCTTGCACAGGATCGGTATTTTTCCGTGTCAGCACACCCTGAAGCATGAATAACAGGGTGGAAAAAAGAACAAGGTAGGGTACCAGTTTTGAAAACATCTCTTCGCTTGCATGTGTCAGCAAAACGCTTCCAAGCCATCCACCCAGAAGGCTCACGGGAATAAAGGTGGCAAGCCAAGGCTTCACCTCTTGAAGTCGATCACGGAATCCGTAAACGCTTCCTGCAGTACCAACCGCTAGCGAGAGGGTACTGGTGGCATTGGCGATCACGGGATTCATTCCAAAGAGTACGAGCACGGGAAACGTCACCAACGTCCCCCCACCCGCCACCGCATTGATGACCCCGGCGGCGAAGGAGGCTGTTAAAAGTGAGGCAATCTCAACCGGTGACACTCTCTCCTTTTATCAAACATGGCTAAATCAATCCATGATTCACTGCGGACACTCTGATTCTTCTTTTGATTCGCTGAACATAAGTGCATCTTTTCGCCGTCTTATTTTATTATGCTGACAGCCTCCGGACTCTCAAAATCATATGGTGGGCGTGCTCTTTTTGAAGAGGCCTCCCTTCAGGTAAACCGCGGCGACCGCATCGGACTCATCGGTGCTAATGGTGCCGGTAAATCAACCCTATTCTCACTCATCCTAAAAGAGGCAGCACCCGACTCTGGAACAGTCGCTCTTGAACGGAATATCTCGGTCGGATTTCTTCCTCAGGAGAGCGCTCCTTCGGGAGATGAAACCGTCCTGGAACTCGCCACAAATATCTCCCCGGAGATGGAGGAAATCCGTCGACAAATCAGGGAGACCTCCGAGGAGGACCCCATCCACCATGATGCGATCGGACGTTTTGCGGAGCTTCAGGGACACACCCTTGAAGTGAAGGCAAAGCGGATCCTGAGTGGACTGGCCTTCCGTGAATCGGATATCGGAAAGCCTGCTCGCACACTCAGCGGAGGATGGATCATGAGGGCTCACCTGGCCCGCCTACTAGTCATGGAACCGGATATCCTGATGTTGGATGAACCAACCAATCACCTTGACCTCGAATCCTTGGGCTGGTTCCAGAATTACCTCTCCAAATATAGCGGTGCCATCTTGGCCATCTCCCATGACCGTGAGTTTCTAAATGCCATCTGTGTCGGCATCCTAGAAATCCGAAACCGAAAGCTCAACCGATACCGTGGGAACTACGACGACTATCTTTCCCAGAAAGCGGCACGGGAGGAACAGCATCTTGCCGCCTACAAAAATCAGCAGCGGGAGATCGCGGAGCTTCAACGCTTTATCGATCGCTTTCGAGCCAAGGCCAGCAAGGCGGCCCAAGCACAGGACAGGGTCAAGCAACTTGCCCGGATGGAAAAAATCGAGCCTCCTGAGCGTGACGAGGCAACGGTCTCCTTTTCGTTCCCTCAGCCCAAGCGAGGAGGAGAGCGTGTCATCACCCTTGAGGGAGTAAAGCAGTCCTATGGATCCCACCTGGTCTACTCAAAACTCGACCTTGAGGTAGAGAGGGCCCAGAGAACGGTCCTTGTCGGCCCAAATGGCGCCGGCAAGTCGACGATGCTCAAGATTCTCGCCGGGATGCTACCGATTGAGGCTGGAACCATCACCCCCGGACACAACCTCTCAATCGGATATTTCGCCCAGCATCGCACCGAGATGCTTGATATAAAAAGGACGGTCTTAGCTGAGGCAATGGAAACAAAGACCCCTGTTCCTGAGCAGACCGTTAGAACAATCCTCGGATCCTTTCTCTTTAGAGGGGACGATGTTTTCAAACCGGTAGGTGTCTTGAGTGGTGGTGAGAAAAGTCGCCTTGCCCTCGTAAAACTGCTTCTCAATCCTCCGAATTTGCTTCTTCTTGACGAACCAACGACTCACCTCGATATGCCTAGCATTGATGCTCTGATCGGGTCACTTAGGCAGTATGAAGGAACACTGCTTTTCGTCAGTCACGATGTCCACTTTATCAGAGCGTTGGCCACCAGCGTCCTTCACATCAGCGCTGGAAAACTCACTCCGTATGCGGGAGATTATCAGTACTATCTTGATAAATCTGGATCCCAATCGGAAAGAGCCGCGCTGGTGGCTCCCGGGGATTATCGCCCAGAAGCCGAAAAGGGGATTGTGACAGCACCAAGAGTCAAGATGGGCATGAGAGAGATTAAGGAACAACGGCGTGCCGAGGCCGAAGCCAGAAAAGCTGCGAATAAATTGATTCGAGAAGCCCAAGCAAGACTCAAGGTAGCAGAGGAGGAAATCGCCACACTCGAGTCACGACAACTCGAAATTATTTCTGAATTAGAGAATAATGAATCCATGAAAGGGGGACGCGCCTTTGAACTCAACAGAGAGCTTGCTACCATTCAGGAGAATCTTTCGCGAGTCATGGAAGTGTGGGAGAGTCTCTCCGCATCTTTACCTGCTGATGATGAAACAAAGTTAAGCGGCACAACCTAAAAGAGAGTTATTATCCATCCTCTAACAATGATCAGATCCTATTTAGTCGCCCGCTTCCGAAGCTTTGGATATGCCTTAAATGGCGTCCGTGTTCTGATCTCCACGCAACCTCATGCCAAGCTTCATCTGATCTCCTCTGTAATCGTTTTGACTGGTGGAGCTTACCTAAAAATAGAGCGCTCCGAGTGGATCGCCATTCTGATTTGCATAGGGATGGTCTGGATGGCGGAAGCGATGAATACGGCCACCGAGTTTCTGGCAGATGAAGTTTCTCTAGAAAAGAGAGAGCTGATCGGAAAAGCCAAAGATGTCGCTGCGGCGGGTGTTTTGATTGTCGCAACGACCTCAGTAGTTGTAGCTGGATTAATCCTCGCGGGTCACTTGAAGTAACAAAAAAGAATCTCCCGGTTTCAAGTCCTGGTTAGCAGTATCAAGGATACTCTACTTTAATCCTCATGTACTGTTTCAGCGCCCCATTGGTGGGTACAGAAGAGGACCTCTGCTGGTAATTGGTTCCATTGATGTTGGTTGGGAATAAAGCACTCGTGGCGATCCCATTTGAGGTCCAACTCGCCGAATCTAGCACGTTTGTCGTAACCTGAGGGATAACTAGCAGGTTGGGATCATTAGTCCTCACAGCATAGCTTAGAATAAAGAAATTACCGCTGAGGGAGGGGACTGGAGTCACACCTCCAAAGGCATAGCCTATCAAATCAGAAGGCCGGGGGATGGACAAGGATGTTTCGGTGGTGGTATGGGGCGAATTCGGACGTTCACCGCGCATCAACAAAGATGGTGGTCGCGACCACTGGCCCCGCGTCGCCTGCGCTCTGCTTGCCGGTGGCGGCATGAAGACCGGTCAGGTCATCGGCTCCACGAACCGCTTCGGCGAAGAGCCTGCCTCCCGCCCCGTCAACTTCAAAGAGGTGTTCCATACCCTCTACAACTGCATGGGCATCAACATCAAAGAGACCCCCGTGCTTGACACGGTCTCCCGCCCGAACTACCTTCTTCCGGACTACGATCCGCTGC
>CAINEX010000122.1 GCA_903847935.1 uncultured Spartobacteria bacterium
TAAAAAAGACCCGCTTCTGCTCTTGGAAGCCGTCCAGATTCTGAACAAATCTACAGAGCGACCTCTCCGGATTCTATTCGTGGGTTCTGGGGAGCTTGAGGAAATATTACGCTCCTCTTCCGCAAAACTCGAATCGCAGGGAATCAGAACTTCTTTCGCAGGTTTCGTGAATCAATCAAGTATCGCAGAGTATTATGCCGCAACCGATATCCTCGCGCTTCCATCGCGCAGGATGGGGGAAACCTGGGGAGTCGTGGTCAACGAAGGGATTCAGGCCGGTTGCTCTGTTGCTATGTCCAATGCCGTGGGATGCCATGCTGAATTCGGTCGCCTTCCTCATTGCAGGATCTTTCGGAACGAGGATGCGGGCGACTTGGCCGTTGCTCTCTCATCACTGATTTCCAATCCGCCGCCTGACAGGGCATGGTCCAGGGCGTTCATGGACCCTTACTCCACTCGATCTGCCGCTAAGGCCATCGCAGTTGAGATATCTCGCCTAGCACCTCGCACATGAGTGGTACGAGCAATATCCTCATTTACAGACTTGGAAGTCTGGGGGACACCATTGTTGCCTTGCCCTGTTTCCATCTGCTGCAAAAGGCGTTCCCCAAAGCCTCTTTCACCCTCCTGACCAATCACCCTATTGCCGGCAAGGCAGCACCGATCGAATCGGTTCTCGGACGAGGACTTTTCTACGACGGTATCATCGACTATCCCCTCGGCACACGCAATCCGCGCATCCTCTGGAGAATAGCTTCGGAAATTCGGAAGCGGAAGTTCTGCGCAGTGGTGAATCTTTGCGCTGCGCGCGGACGCAGCGCCGCTTGGAGGGACCGGGTTTTTTTTTATGCTGCAGGCGTGCATCGGCAGATCGGATGGCCCGTGCAACATCGGGATTTCCATCTGGAAGACGATCCCGTGACTGGGCTCAAGGAAGCAGAGACCTGCCGGCTGCTGCGCAGGATAGAAAGCTTGGGAAAACCAGATCTCAATAATCCGCAATGGTGGGATCTGAAAATGACGCCGGGGGAACTCGACGAAGCGGAAACTCTTACCAGATCGCTCTTGGGAAGGCCGTTCTTAGCCTTGTCCGTGGGCACGAAAATACAATCAAAAGACTGGGGGGAAATCAATTGGAGCATCCTCATCACTAGGCTATCGCAAAGACTAGACGGCTGGAGTTTGCTCCTTGTTGGCGCGGGGGATGAGAGGGAACTATCGGGGCGTTGTGCCGCACATTGGCGAGGTCCCGTGATTAACCTCTGCGGCCTTGCCTCTCCGCGCGTTGCTGCCGCGGCAATGAGGGGATCGCGGGCATTCCTTGGTCATGACAGCGGTCCGATGCATCTGGCCTCCGCAATGGGCATCCCATGCGTGGCTCTTTTCTCAGCCCGAAACAAACCGGGGCAATGGGATCCGAGGGGGGATAAAAACCGGATTATCCGTCATTGGACTGACTGCGGCGGGTGCGGGCTGGAAGTCTGTATCAAGGAGCGCAAAAGGTGCCTAACAAACATACACCCTTCGGAGGTTGAAACGACCCTCTTGGAGCTGTTGGATACCGTGCGCCCACCATCCCGAACCACGCATGGATAACAAGATCCATCTGATCTGGCAGTCGCACGAGGGGATTCCGAGGCTCTACGAGCGGGAGTATCTGTCGGATTATGTGTTTAGAGATACAGAACATGAGAGCCATGTCGATGAAACAAAGTACTCCTTGGTGATGGATCGCTCCGTCGTCATCTATTCGTGTAACTCCCCTGATGTTCCGGAGGAGTTCAAACAGTACCTCAATGAGTTCCGGCGCAAAAAGCATCGCTTTGCTTTGTTCCATCTTTCCAACGAATGCCTCGGCCACTCGTATGGATACGCCCGTCATGCAGCGCTCATTTTCAGGAACTACTACGATCCGCACCTGACCCAAAAAAACATCACATTCGTTCCGCTGGGATTCCAGACGGGGTTCCTGAACCGATCTCACTGCACCCTGGAGGCTTCGGGAAGACCTCATACCTTCGCCTTCATCGGTCAGTTCAGCAAGACCAAGGACCGGATGCAACTGGCGGACTATCTGCAACATCGGGAAGATTGTTTCATTCACGCAACGAATACTTGGAATTGCCCAACCTCGCTGGGTATCAAGGAATGCAGGAAGGTTTATCAGTGCACTCGCTTCGTTCCCTGCCCCAAGGGTTGGGCCCATCCCGACTCTTTCAGGATCATGGAATCATTGGAGTGCGGCGCTGTTCCCATCCTCAAAAGATACGGCGACACCGATTACTTCGACAAGGTCTGGAGGCAATCCCCTGTGCCGCGAGTCGATTGCTGGAGGGAACTGGATCATTATTACTCGATGGATGAGAATGAATATCATCGACTGCACGCAGAGGTTATGACCTGGTATCGAAGATTTCGGCAAGATTACCCCCGGTATATCGCGGAGACGCTCCGCTCCATCTTCGATCATCAGGAGCCTAGGCGACTCCTCTTTGAGAATCTCTTCAATCGATGTTTCCGTCCATCCTAGCCAAAAATGACACCGAGGAAAATCATCTACGACATTGGATCCAACAACGGGGATGATCTCCCCTATTATCTGAAAAAATGTGACCGCGTCATCGCAGTGGAGGCGAATCCCGCGCTGTGCGAGATCATCAAGAAAAGGTTTATTTCAGAGATTAGATCCCGGCAATTAGTAGTAGAAAACGTTGTTCTGACTACAGACGCCAGCCCATCAGGTGAAGTCCATTTCTTTCTGCATCGCACGAACCATGTGCTTAGCCAGTTTCCAGTTCCCGAAAAGCCCGAGGATTTCGA
>CAINEX010000123.1 GCA_903847935.1 uncultured Spartobacteria bacterium
ATCTGAATGACAGAAAAACCGGATTCCTTGCCAAGGATCTCAAGAAGTTCGAGATCTCCTTCCCCTCCCTTTCCGAATGACCATTGGCTTCCCACACAGATGGAGTTGAGCGGTCTAGCAAACATGACAAGAGAGGTGATAAAATCACGGGCAGGAACAGAGGCGAGTTCATGAGTGAAGGGGAGAAGGAGGATCGCCTGAATCCCCATCTCCCCTAGCAGTGAAATCTTGGTTTTGTTCCGAGTCAGCAAGTTAGGAGCTATTTCAGGGCGGAGCAGCGTAGCAGGATGACGGTCAAAGGTCATCACCACCGCAGTGCCCCGCAGTGAGGAAGCCTCATCCTTCGCACGACGAATCAAGGCCTGATGACCAAGATGGAGCCCGTCGAAGGTTCCTGCCGCGAGTACAAGGGGGCCATCAATCCCGGAGAGTTCCTCGATGGAATCAAGAATCTTCATGGTTTCCTGATTTCCTGACTTAAAAATCTTCCTATGCTCCGCGGAGGCGTGACACCTGAGGGAGGGTTAGAAGCTTTTCAAGGATGACTTCCCGTGAGGCTGTCTTGAGTTCAGCGGCAGGGAAAGCGTGATCCACATCAAAGCGACCAGACTTCGTGCGGCGGAGGGCTGTGAGATGAGCCCCGCACCCGAGATCATTCCCAATGTCATGGGCATAAGTACGCACATAGAATCCCTTGCTGCAGACAACCCTGAAATCGATCTGGGGAGGGCGAACCTCCATGATCTGATGTGCGTAAATGTGGACAAAGCGAGGCTCCCTCTCAACCGTCTTACCCTGACGAGCCAGCTTATAAAGAGCCACTCCATCCTTCTTGATGGCAGAGACCATTGGCGGAAGCTGATAAAAGTCACCATCGTATTTGGCAAAGGCCGCCTCGATTTGCGCGAGGGCAAGTTGGGGTACGTCACGGGTCTCGGTCACGATGCCATCGGCGTCCTGGGAGTCGGTTGTCTCACCCAACTTCAGGGTGCCGACGTACTCCTTATCCTCGCTCATGAGGAGATCCTGGATTTTCGTTCCACGCCCCAGGGTGAGCAGGAGCAACCCTGTGGCCAGTGGATCCAATGTCCCGCAATGGCCGATTTTTTTGGTCCCCAACACGCGGCGGGCTATTGCCACAACGTCGTGTGATGTCATTCCTGAGGCTTTGTCTATGGGGAGAACCCCATCGATTACGTTTTCTGATCGCATGGTAAAGAAATTAGTTGGGGGTGATTAGGACTTCTCGATCGTTTCGCAGATCGCAGTCAGGACAGACTCCTCCACGTCGGCAAGAGTTCCTTTGATACGTGCCCCGGAGGCCATGGGATGCCCCCCCCCTCCGAAAGCGGCACAGATCCTGCAGGAGTCAAAACTGCTGTCCTTCGAGCGAAGGCTTAACCGGACGCCTCCATCTGCAAGCTCCTCGAAAAAAGCAGCGGCCTTCACTCCCTCGATGCAGCGGAGATGGTCGATAAGTCCCTCGGTATCCTCAGGCATCACTTCAAGGGATTTGGCGACTGAAAGAGGTAGGGAGAAACTTGCGACCCGGTCTTCACAGGTGAACCTGGCAGTGACAAGGGCATGACGGAGCAATTCCAGACGACGGCGTGGCTGATGCTCGTAAAGGGATCTGGAGACAGCGGCCACATTCACGCCGCGAGCAGTCAGTTCGGCGGCAATCTCAAAGGTCCTGGAACTCGTTCCCTCGTAGCGGAATGATCCCGTGTCCGTCTCGATGGCCGCGAAGAGATTGGTGGCCATTTCGGGTGTGATAGTAATTCCTTCCTGAAGGAAAGATTCAGCAAGGATTTGACCTGTGGCGGGACGAGTCCAATCAATGAGGTTCAGGTCAGCGTAACCGGCATTGCTCTTGTGGTGATCAATGCATATCCAGAGCGGAGCATGCGAGACCGCATCGAGAACGCTACCCAACCTGTTCTTAACCGACGTGTCGAGCGCCACAACGGCATCGAAGCAGTCCTGTGAGGAAGAGGGAGTCGTGATTATTTCGGAACTGGGAAGGAAGGAGAATTTTCCGGGCATTCCATCATGGTTCCAGGCTGTCACGTCGTGACCTTCCTGACGCAGCCAAAGTGCCGTGGCTATTGTCGATCCTAGTGCGTCGGCATCGGGTCGCAAATGACTCGCCACGAGAACCCTGCGTCGCCCACGAAGGGCTTCACGGATCTCTGAAAAAGCCACACTTCTCATGAATCCTGACTTCCGGGCTTCATTTCCTCATCCCCATCTTGAGAAAGGGTTGGTTCGATCTCATCGAGCAGACTCAGAACCCTGGTACCACGTTCGATCGATTCATCGATCTGAAAGTGGAGTAGTGGTGTGTATTTCAAGACGACACGCCGAGACAACTCATGTTGAAGGTGTTGGCGGTGGGAATTCAACACCTCCAGCGCCTGTTCTTTCTGCCACTTTGTGCCAATGACACTGATGAAGACATGGGCGTTCTTCAGATCGGGAGTGATGTCAACGGAGCGAACCGAAACCAGGGGAGCCTCGAATTTCATCTCGCGACCGATGATGACTCCAAGTTCCCTCTTGAGGAGTTCGCAGACCCGGATAAGACGGAGATTCATGGTGAAGGGTGCCGGGAATGAACCCGGCTAAGAGGGGGTAATGGCTGGGATTAAAGCGTCTGGGCGACTTTTTCGAGCGTGTAGCACTCGATAATGTCCCCCACCTCGTATTCCGAAAAGTCCCCCAGTCGGATACCGCACTCAAGACCTGCACGAACCTCTTTGACATCCTCCGTGAAACGGCGGAGCGTCGAGAGGCCGCCATCATAGACAGGCTGGCGACGACGAAGAACGCGCGCACGGGCGGTACGGGAGATCCGGCCATCTGTGACGAGCGAACCGGCCACCATTCCACGCGAGAGATCGAACAATTGCTTGACCTCGGCGTGGCCAATGACGGCTTCGCGCACCTCGGGATCAAGAAGACCCGTCATTGCGTCACGCATCTGGTCAGCAAGCTCGTAAATGATACTGAAGAGCTTGATCTGAACACCCTCTTTACGGGCGGCGGTGTTGGCGCTGTTCTCAACTTTGACGCCAAAACCGATGATGATGGCATCGGAAGCACTGGCAAGGAGCACATCGCTCTCAGTAATCGGCCCGACAGCTCCAAGGATCACCTTCAGGTCGATCTTCTCTTGGGGAATATCAGAAAGCATTCCGATGATGGCCTCAAGCGATCCCTGCATATCGGCCTTCAGCACGATCTGTAGGGTCTTCTTCTGATCGGCTTCGAGGTTGGCAAATAGGTTCTCAAGAGTGGCCCTCTGGGGAGCCGCCAACTTCTCTTTACGGAGAGCATCAAGACGCGTTTCGCTGAGTTGGCGGGCGGAGCGCTCATTCTCCATCACAACAAGTTCGTCCCCGGCATTCGGCAGACCGCTTAACCCCAGGACCTTGGCCGGCATGGCGGGACCAGCGGCCTTGAAGGGAATACCATCCTCGTTGATGAGCTGTTTGATCTTTCCCCAATAGCATCCGCAGATGAAGGCATCCCCCACGCGGAGCGTTCCTGTATTCACGATGACAGTGGCCGTCGGGCCACGGCCTGCCTCGACCTGCGCCTCGATGACACTGGCGCGGGCTGGTTGGTCGGGGTTTGCCTTGAGTTCGAGCACTTCGGCCTGCAGGGACATCATCTCGAGCAACTGGTCGATCCCCTTGCCCGTCGCAGCAGATACCTCACACACGACGGTGTCGCCACCCCATTCTTCAGGCACGAGTCCCTTGTCCTGAAGTTGCTGTTTCACACGGTCGGTATTGGCCGTTTTAAGATCGCACTTATTGATGGCCACCATGATGGTTACTTTTGCCGCTTGGGCGTGACTGAGAGCCTCAAGTGTCTGCGGCATGAGCCCGTCATCGGCAGCCACGACAAGAACGACGATATCGGTGACATTTGCGCCACGGGCTCGCATGGCCGAAAAAGCCGCATGACCGGGTGTATCGATGAAGGTGATGGGATGCCCCTTCCAATCGATGGAGTAGGCACCGATTCTCTGGGTGATCCCTCCCGCCTCACCGGAGGCAACCTTTGCGCGGCGGATGGCGTCGAGAAGCGAAGTTTTGCCATGATCGACATGCCCCATGAAGGTGATGATCGGACCACGAAGCTTTGTCTCCCCGGCCTTTTCCTCGAGCGGTTTGGGCGGTTCAACGACGACTTTTTCCTCTTTGTGAACACCGCCCCCGGAGACGCGCTTTTCACGCTCAAAAACAAACCCGTACAACTCACAGAGCTTGGCAGCAATCTCGGGCTCCACCGACTGGTTGATATTCGCAAAAATCTGCATGCCCATCAGGTCCTTGATGACCTTGAAGGCAGGAATGTCCATTTGCGCCGCAAGGAGCTTGATCTGGATCGGCGGCTTGATGTGAATGACTTTTCTGTTGTCCTCGACGCCCTCCTCAAGTTCGGTGTTTGGTGCGGGATCGGTCTCCTCCACGACCAACTCTTCCTCGGGAGCAATGGGTGGGCGAACCGGGGTCGAAGCCATATGCTCCGCCTCACCGATACGAGGCAGAGCTTTTCCAACGGTTAAAGCTCGCTTCTTGGGTGCGGGACCGTCGATCAGCGAAAGGGTCGGAAGATCCGTGGTCTTCACGACAGGTTTTTTCTCTTCGACCTTTTCAGGAGCCGCCGGCGCCTGTGATTTTGTCCTGGAGGTGCCGCGCGCTCCGGAAACGGAGCCAGAGCGTGAGGCTCTGGAAGGAGCCTTGGATGATGATTTTGAGCCGGCCCCTTTGGGTGCCGGGGACTTGGATTGGGAAGCTTTGGTGGCCATCGTGATAAATTGATTTGTCAGCGTGTTCTTCCTGTTTCAACAGGAAGAGGGACGCTGTTACGAGGCGGCCGGCACTCCTTTTTCGGCAACCTGGTTCTTTGCCGCGGTCAGGATGGCTTCCGCCTTCTCGAGTCCGCAACCGAGCACACCATCAATGTCAGTGGCCTCGGCGGTGATGATGACGTCGATGGAGTTCATGCCGCCGGAGGCAAGTGATTTGGCCTCCTCGTCGCTGATACCAAGTGATTTGGCAAGCTGGCTTGCGGCTCCACCCATCTGCTGTTCAAAGGCCTCTGCCGCGGAGCGGTCCTCTTGGATATCGATCTCCCATCCGGTCAACCGGGACGTGAGACGCGCATTCTGACCACGCTTGCCGATGGCGAGGGCGAGGTCCTCCTTGTCGATGGAAACATGGAGGGTATGCGAGGCCTCGTCGACCTCGATCGCGCGGATGCGTGCAGGCTTCAATGCTTCGCGGGCAAACTCCTTAGGATCCTCGTACCAGCGGATGATATCCACCTTCTCGTTGTTGAGTTCGCGGACGATGTTCTTGACACGGGCTCCGCGCATCCCGACGCAGGCCCCGACGGGATCAACTTTCTCGTTGGAGCTGTGAACGGCAACCTTGGTGCGGAATCCCGCCTCGCGGGCAATGGAGCGAAGTTCGACGGTGTGATCGGCGATCTCGCTCACCTCGATCTCGAAGAGTCTGCGGATGAAGTTGGGATGACTGCGGGAGAGGATGATCTCAGGACCGCGAGGGCCGTTCTCCACGGCGACCACATAGGCTCGGATCCGGTCACCGATGTTGTACTCCTCGGTGTTGACACGCTCGCGGGAAGGCATGATCCCCTCGAACTTACCCAGGTCGAGGATGACATCACTCCTGTCGAACCTGCGGATCGTCCCACTGACAATCTCACCGGCACGGTCCTTGAACTCCTCGTAGATCATTTCCTTCTCGATCTGGCGAATGCGCTGTGCAATGGCCTGGCGGGCGGTCTGGGCCGCGATCCTGCCGAAGTCACGCGGAGTGACCTCGATTTCAACCTAGTCGCCGACCTGTGCCTCTTTGTTGATGAGACGGGCTTTTGCCACGGAAATTTCTTCCTGGGCATTGGTGACGGTCTCTACCACGAGTGGTTTCGCAAAGGCGCGGATGGCACCGCTCTTCGGGTTGATGTCAATGCGCACCTCCCGCGAGCAGGAGAAGCTCTTTTTGGATGCGGCAACGAGTGCCGAAGAGATGGCCTCGATGAGGATCTCACGCTTGATACCTTTTTCGCGCTCGAGGTAGTCGAGCATGGCGATAAATTCAGAGTTCATGGCAATAGGAATTCCCGACGCGCTGGTCAGGAAGGGTTCCGGGACAGCGTGTCGGGGTTTGTTACTATGTCTGATGTCAAGGGTCAGGTCAATCTAAAGAACAGGGAAAGCACTTCCCTCTCTCGTTGGCAGACTTTCTCAACATTCTCTTTGACCTCTCCAAGTCAGAAACTCATTCTGCGGCACACCTAGGCCAAAGTTCTCCGCAGCTCGGGATTACGGTTTCCATGACCTCTTTAACAGTCCATCCCCCACATTCAGTTTCCGTTTCCCGGATGAATACTTCCGCATGGTTCTGGGGTCTTCTTGCGCTCGTGACTCTTTGGAAGGTTTATGCGGGCGGGAAGCTGGGATTGATTTTTGACGAGTGCTACTACTGGGAATGGTCCGTTCATCCGCAGGCTTGCTACTTTGATCACCCTCCCCTCACCGCATGGATGATCGGTGCCGGCCACGCGCTTCTTGGACAGACGCCATTGGGCGTCCGCTTCTGGGCCATCATGTCGGGAATCCTGCTGGCTTTAGCGGGCAGGATACTCGGAGCAGGGATGTTCGGCCCTGCCGCGGGCAACAGGGCAGGCATCCTTCTCCTCCTTGCTCCGATCTTTGCAGGCAACGCCCTGCTGATGACACCCGATACCCTGCTCATGCCAGCGTGGGCATTTGCCATCCTCTTTGCCTGGAAGGGAAGCCGTGAGGCCGCATCACCCGGTTGGTGGATCGCAGCCGGTGCGGCGGCAGGAATAGGGATGCTCTCCAAGTACACGATGGTCCTCTACTACGGCGCGCTCGCCCTGCTCTTGTTGTGC
This sequence comes from uncultured Spartobacteria bacterium, assembly GCA_903847935.1. GTDB lineage: Bacteria > Verrucomicrobiota > Verrucomicrobiia > Chthoniobacterales > UBA6821 > UBA6821. Next base: position 6,958 of record CAINEX010000123.1, read on the forward strand.
AGCCCAGGTCGAAGAGGAAAGCTACTGACGGGAATCATCCTCGCAGCCGGGGTCACGTTACTCTTTTTTCTCCCCGTGCTCTGGTGGAATAGCCAGCACGCATGGGTCTCCTTCAGCCACCAACTCAATCATGGATTTAAAAACGAACACCACACGCTGGTAAATTTCCAGAACCTGACCGATTACAGCGCGTTCTTGGTTGTTCTTGTCTCACCGATCCTGGGACTTTTTTGCTTCAGGTCGGCCTCCACTCGCCTCTCCGATGAGCGTTTCCGCTTCCTGGCCCTATTTTTCTGGACCGTGGTGCTCTTCTTTGCCTTTTCAGCGGCCAAAGCCCACATCGAGGCCAACTGGCCGATGGCCGCCTTTGTCACGGGACTCATCATGGTGGCGGGTGACTGGGAGAGCTACAGCCTTGCGTGGAGACGAGCGGCCGTGATCGTGTTGCTTCTTGCCGACCTTGGCGCGGTAGCTGGGGTCTCCTACCTTCTACTGCCGAAGGAATCCCCCCTCTCGATCCATCACCTCTCACCGGACATCTCGCTGATTAAGAGATTTCCAGGATCGGAGAAAGCGAAAGCGGCACTCAAGCAGGGTGTCGGAGATTTTCTATCCCGTATCGAAGAGTTCCTCGGCCCTCAAGTAATTGCGGAGACGATCAGGACCAAGTTCCGGGAATCTGGCGCTGATTTCCTCTGCCTCTCGACTTATCAACTGACAGGGGTGATGTCCTTCTATGCACCCGATCTGGAGCCCCTGCTCTGGCTTCCCGATCATGGGCGCGTCCGCTTCCCCTGGATCAATGACCAGATCTGGGCAGGAAAGACCGCTCTCGTTGCTGAGTGGCCCCGCCGTGGCCCCCTCTATTACGATCTCTTTGAGCATCTTCAGCCAGCCCAACCCGTCCAAGTTGGCGAGATCAGGAGTCCCCTCTTTCTATCCATAGGGCACTCCTACAAGCCGGAAAACGTGAAGAATCGTTAATCACCACACGCACTTATCACTCACCCCCTGACCTCTTATGACACGCAAGGAAAGAGCCGCCATACTGGAAAAAAAACTCCCCGAAATCTATCCGGACGCCCACTGCGAACTAGACTTCAAGAATCCCCTGGAACTGCTGGTCGCCACGATTCTCTCCGCGCAATGCACCGACGTCAGGGTGAACATGGTCACCCCAGCGCTGTTCAAGCGATGCCCCACGGCAGAGGCGTATGCCGCGATCCCTCAGGAGGAACTTGAGACGCTTGTCCGCTCCACGGGATTCTACCGCAACAAAGCCAAGTCGATCCGGGGTATGGGAGCAGCACTGGTGGAGCGGCACGAAGGCGTTGTCCCTCAAACCATCGAGGAACTCTCGGCACTCCCCGGAGCCGGTCGCAAGACGGCAAATGTCGTGCTGGGAAACGCTTTCCACATCAATGAGGGTGTCGTCGTCGACACACATGTGGGACGCCTCTCTCTACGGTTGGAGCTCACAACGAACACGGATCCGATCAAGGTGGAGCAGGATTTGATCGCCCTGTTTCCGCAGGAGAGCTGGAGCGACCTCAGTCACTGGTTGATCTGGCACGGACGGCGGCGGTGCAAGGCCCGCAAGCCCGACTGCCAGGGATGCGAACTCCGCGATCTCTGCCCCAGCGTCGACAGACCTGACCGCTTCCTCAAAAAATAATCTGGAAATCAGAAAATCTGCAGAAAAACTAAACTCACCATCCACCCCCTCCTACCATCATGAAAAAGATCATCCTCATCCTGTCAGCCGTTGTACTCATGGCTGTGGCCGGAGCCTTCGGTTACCTCTACATCTCGCTGAATGCACTGGTGAAAAAAGCCGTTGAAACCGTCGGTCCGAAAATTACGCGGACGGATGTCACCCTGAGCTCCGCGCTCCTTTTCCCCCTTTCCGGCAGCGGTAGCCTGAACGGACTTGTGATCGGCAATCCCGAGGGATTCGGCAAATCCTACGCCCTCAAGGTTGGTAGCATCTCCCTCAGCGTCGACAAAAACACACTCCTCTCCGACACGATCGTCATCAACGAGATCCTCATCAAGAACGCCTCCCTCACCCTGGAGGGAACACTGAGGGGTAACAACCTCGGAAAGTTGATGCAGAACATCAAAAGCTACGACTCTGGCTCAAAATCGACCACCTCGAAGGAAAAGCCCTCTTCCTCACGGAAGTTCATCGTGAGGAGGGTTATCGTTGCCGGAACCCAGCTCAATGTCGCAGCCAGCGCCCTAGGGCAAAGCGTCTCTCAAACACTTCCCCTGGGGGATATTCATCTTGAAAATCTCGGCAGCGACGGGTCTGGAATCTCCGCGGCCGATATCTCTCAGCAGATCCTCCTGCCACTCATCAACGACGCCATCAAACAAGGCATCAACATCCTTGCCAAACAAGGCATCAAACAACTCGAGCAGCAAGGCGCCGGACAGATCCAGAACGCGCTGAAAGGATTGTTTAAGTAAGTCTTGCTTGATTCTTATAGAGAAAAAGAGAGAAGCCAGAATAGTTTTAACTACATAAAACTCATTTAAAACTTTTTCTTGGACCATCTTACGATGGGGTGCTCAATAAAAAAGCTGATCAGGAATGCGGCGACAATCATCAGTGGAACTCCAGGAAGTCCCCATTGAAAAATTATTGGATGGTGGATAATATAAAGTGGATAACTGATGAATGCTATTAGCACTATGATCTTTAGATTGGGAATTTTATCCTTGATCACGATCAGTCCGATGCATACGAGGCAACCTAGAAGGTAGTTGTCCATGCAGGATCGGGGGAATGTATATCCGAATATTAATACTTTAGTAGCTAGAATTGTAATGGCATTAACTGTCATTACGACTAGTAATGTGGGAAGCCCGAATGACTTATTTTCATACAAATAATACATCACCCCAAATAATAGATACAGTATGCAAAGAATGTTCCACTTGGGATCAAATGCATGAAGTCCTGGATACTTGTTATTTAAAATAAAAACTAGTGACAGAATAATAGCCACTGAAATTCCATAAGCTAATAAAAGCCTTAATTTACTCTGGCAATATCCTTTGATAATCAAAGGATAAATTAAAGCAACTAATAAATAAAATCTAGTTTCGGTGTGCAGAGTCCACATATCAATTCCAAATACACCCATTTCTTGGAATGCGTCCCCAATAAAAAAAACACCTAATAAGAACGATTTTATTGAAAATACGCTATTGAAAATAGCAAGCAAAGCGATTCCAGCAACTAAAGTGGGCACAATCCTAAAATAACGATGCCATAAAAAACTTTTTGTTGTTGATTTTGTCATCGTCATAAAAATCAAATATCCGCTGATAAAGAAAAACATCCCAACCCCGATTGGGGCAAGTCTTCCCAAAGCAGTATTCACCCCATATGGCGAATGATGAATTAAATAATGTCCTAAAATTACAGATAAAACTGCTACAGCGCGGATAAAGTCAAAAATATACAATCTCGATTTTATAGCAGTCATCTCAACGGATTTGTTAGCTTAGAACAAGCCAGCCTCTACTGAAGCTTATTTTTTGAATTGAATGGAGTAGTGAAGGACATCCTTTTAATCCAACGGACTCCTGACAGCGAGACCGGGTTTATTGAGGACATGGGTGTAGATCATCGTCGTCGAGACATCCTTGTGACCGAGGAGTTCCTGCACCGTGCGGATGTCGTAGCCATTCTCCAGCAAGTGCGTGGCAAAGGAATGGCGTAGCGTGTGGCAGGTTGCCGGCTTCGTGATTCCGCTCACCCGCAACGCCCCCTTCATCGCGCGCTGCAATCCCGTCTCCAGCACATGATGGCGACGGATCACCCCTGAGCGCGGATCCCTCGACCTCGATCGAGAGGAAAAGACCCACTGCCACCCCCACTCCTTGACTGCACTCGGATACTTTCGAGCCAGAGCTTCGGGCAGGTAAACCTCCCCATAGCCCTCCCTCAGATCCGATTCCCACAGCACCCTCACCCGCTTCAGATGCTCGGACAAAGGCTCCCGGAGCAACTCCGGTAGCATCGTCACCCGATCCTTATCACCCTTTCCTCCCCGGACCATGATCTGCCCACGGTCGAAATCGACATCCTTGACCCGCAACCTCAGCACCTCCATGAGCCTCATGCCGGTTCCGTAAAGCACTTGCCCCGGCAGGCGGAATGCATCGGGAAGGGCACCCAGCAGACGCTGGACCTCCTGCTTGCTCAGGACCACCGGCAGACGCTTCCTCCGACTTGCCTGGAGGAATTCCCCCAGATCTCCCAGCTCGACCCCCAGCACTTGCGAATAAAGAAAGACAATGGCGTTTAGCGCTTGATTCTGCGTTGCGGCGGATACAGCCTGCACAGAGGCAAGATGATTGAGGAATCCCACCACCTCTGCAGAGCCCATATCTCGGGGATGCTTCCATCTCCCCGACGGATCTCTGTGGAATTTCAGGAAGCGAAGCACCCATCCCGTGTAGGCCTCCTCCGTCCTGAGACTGTAGTGCTTTACCCTCAGCACCTCCCTGACCTGATCCATCAACGGCGATTTGGGATTAGCAATGACGAACGCAGCCTTTCCCGGATAGCTTCTTTGGGGTTTCATGGGAGAAACTACCACAACTGCAGAAGGATAGCAAAAAACTCACCCCGATGAACCCACCGACAATCACGGCCATTTGGCCGCCTAGTAACTGTTAGGTGTCAAAGCCATGTGGCCATTCAATAAGAAGCAAAAAACTGTGACGAGCGAAGAGTTCGCGTCGGCTCTGATGCAGTTGATGGGGCGTAGTGCCAAAGATTTTTGCGTTGCTTTGCAGAAGCAGGCCGAGGAGAAGTGGCCGTTTGAGTCTGGTGAGGTCAGCACTTTGGGGACTCAGGTTTTCGTCGCTTATCTTTGGATGGTCTCGAAGGCGTTTGCACCAGACAAGCGAGTGTTGGATTTGTTGCACGACGGTTATTTGTCAGGCTATTTGAGGTCAGGCGCGACACGAGAGGAGAGTGCCGCACTTGCTAATGCGGCGCAGTCAGAGTTATTCGCGCGATACGAAAAGTATTACAAGGCATGGGATGACGGTGGCATGGCACTTGCGTTTGAGATGTCTCAGTTCTTTTTCCCGAAGCGCAAGCCGGTGCTGGATGCGTTCCTTCACGCCTCGATTCAGGCGCACGTCGGCGCATTCATGCTCAGCGCACTTGAGTTCAGAAAGAAATATGCAATCGTTGACACCTAACAAGTCGCCGGAGCCAACCGCCGTTGGCGCGGTCAGTTCCGCTATCGCGGTTCACGCCACGAGTCGGCGGTGGCTCAGCTTTTTTCGTTAGGCCGACAGACCACACACATTATGAAAATCATCCGACATATCATATTTGCAGTCGCACTTGTTTTCGCGGTAGCTGGCTGCGTTTCGCCGAGCCAGACGATGCAGACTTGGGTTGGTCATCACCAGTCAGAGTTGATTGCGTCGTGGGGGCCACCGCAGTCCACCGCTTCAGATGGAGCTGGCGGCACGATTTTGATTTACGGGGGTTACGTCAATCTTGGTCAGCAGCCCGGACAGATTGTTAATAACGGCTACGGCAATTATTCCTACACGGCTCCGCAGCAGCAAGGTTACTCGCGGTCTCGGATGTTTTACGTCAACAGCAGCGGCATCATTTATAGCTGGAGATGGCAAGGATTATGAACACGAGTCGGCCTAACAAGTCGCCGGAGCCAACCGCCGTTGGCGCTTGCAGTTCCGCTATCGCGGTTCACGCCGCGCGTCGGCGGTGGCTCAGCTTTTTTCGTTCGGCCAATAAAATCCATGATTGATCTATTTTTCCCATCGATGTTGAGGCGATGGCCATTCTTCTGGAGATCCTTATTTCTTGGTTTGATGGGATTGCTACTAATGGGTGATATTTATGCCCGAGGTCTAAAGATAACATCATCTGTTCCAGTAGTGATTTTGTGTATCTATGAGGTATTCTTTTTATTTTTACCTAGAATGAGAGATGGCAACATTTCACGATGGCTGTTACTATTGATCCTCATACCTTTTGGGGATAAAGCTCTCTCTATTATCCTTTTATTTAAGCCATCTACATTGATGTGGAATAAAATCGATGAGGATGAAAAGACGAACCAAGCGATGCTGCGAACGTCCTTCGGTCGTCGCTGAAATCCCGAGCCCTCCCAGAGGTTACTCCTCTCCTTTGGAAAGTTTGGTGAGAACCGACAAATCCTCAAGAGTCGACGTATCTCCGGTGAGCGACTGACCTCCCGCCACCTGCTTGAGAAGTCGGCGCATGATCTTGCCGCTTCTGGTCTTGGGCAGCATCTCGGCGAAGCGGATCTCGTCGGGCTTGGCGATGGGACCGATGGAATTGCCGACATGATTACGGAGCTCGTTCTTAAGGGCCTCGCTTGGCTTCTGACCTGCACGCAGGGTGACGAAGGCAACAATCCCCTGCCCCTTGATCTCATCAGGGCGACCAACCACAGCAGCCTCCGCGACGGCGGGGTGGCTGACGAGAGCACTCTCCAGTTCGGCGGTGCCGAGGCGGTGACCGGCAACATTGAGGACGTCGTCGATACGGCCCACGATCCAGAAATTTCCCTGCTTGTCACGACGCGCTCCGTCGCCCGTGAAGTAGGCCCCCTTCACCTCGCTCCAGTATTGCTGGCGGTAGCGGGCCTTGTCGCCCCAGATACCGCGTAGCATCGATGGCCAGGGCTTGCGGATCACGAGTTTGCCACCCTGTCCGTGGGGAACTTCGTTGCCATGGTCATCAACGATGGCGGCGTCCACTCCGAAAAAGGGAAGCATCGCGGTACCAGGCTTGCAGGGAGTGGCTCCGGGCAGTGGCGCAATCATGTGGGCACCGGTCTCTGTCTGCCACCAGGTGTCGACGATCGGGCACTTCTCATGTCCGATGTGTTTGTAAAACCACATCCAGGCTTCGGGATTGATCGGCTCACCCACGGTGCCGAGCAGGCGAAGGGATGAGAGGACATGCTTGCGAGGATACTCATCACCCCACTTCATGAAGGCACGGATGGCCGTCGGTGCGGTGTAGAAGATGGTGACGCCATAATCGGCGATGAGCTTCCACATGCGGTCCGGCTCGGGCCAGTTCGGCGCCCCTTCGTACATGAAGCAGGTGGCCCCATTGGAGAGTGGCCCATAGACAAGATAGCTGTGACCGGTAATCCAACCGATATCGGCCGTGCACCAGTAGACATCCTCCTCCCTGAGATCGAAGATATACTTGGTGGTCGAGTAAGTACCGACCAGATAACCACCCGTGGTGTGAAGGATCCCCTTGGGCTTCCCGGTCGATCCGCTGGTGTAGAGGATGAAGAGCGGATGTTCACTGTCGAGTTGCTCGGCTGGGCAATCGGCGGAGACGTACTCCATCTCGCGGTGCCACCAGACATCCCGTCCCTCCTCGATGTGAATCTCTGCTTCCGAGCGCTTGAAAACAATCACTTTGCGGACAGATGTTCCTTCCTTGAGCGCGTGGTCGACGTTCTGCTTCAGGGTGACCATCTGCCCCCTTCGATAGCCGCCATCGGCTGTCACCACAACCTTCGCCCCGCTGTCAGAGATACGGTCCCTGATGCTTTCGGCACTGAATCCGCCGAAGACAACGCAGTGCACGGCACCGATCCGGGCACAGGCAAGCATCGCGATGGAGGCCTCGGGAATGAGGGGCATGTAGACGATGACTCGGTCCCCTTTCTTGACGCCATTACGCTTGAGGACATTCGCGAACTTGCAGACTTCGCGATGAAGTTGGCGGTAGGTCAGCACCTTTTTATCCCCAGGTTCACCCTCCCAGATAATGGCGGCTTTATTGGCCCTTGGCGTCTCAAGATGGCGATCGAGACAGTTCTGGGCTGCGTTCACCTTTGCCCCGACAAACCACTTGGCGTACGGGATCTTCCAATCGAGAACGCTGGTCCATTTTTTCAGCCAATGGAGCTCTTTTGCCTCACGTGCCCAGAACTTGTTCGGATTCCTCACCGACTCGGCATGAAGTTTCCTGTACTCGGTCATGCTTCCGATACGGGCTTTTTTGGAAAATCCGGCGGTGGGCTTGAAGACACGCTTCTCGACAAGATGGGATTCGATATTCTGTGACTTGCTCATAAAGGGGGAGAGTAAATGATTTGCCGATGGAGCCGAAAAAGGGAGCTTTTTCGAGAACGGTCAACGCGTCAAGAGCGCCTTGCTCTCCGGTCCCAGTTTGATAATCAGGAAGCGAAAACGCTCGTGGTAAACACCTCCGTTCTGCTTGCGGCAGCAGGAGAGACAGGCAATACGTCGCCTCGGTGCCCGGACGCGATCATGACTCTCTCCGCAAACAGGGCAACTGAGTCGGTAACGCCGTCTCATGACACGACGGCGGAAAGGGAGTTGATGCGTACGGGCCTCATCAGGAATTCCCAGATCGCGGCAGGCCTCTCTCCATTCGGGACCATGGGGCGTCAGACGGCGACGACCAATGCCACCGTGACGGTGGTGGGCAAGGAGATGAGCCAACTCATGGAGCAAGGTTTTCTGCACCTCCCCATCGGGTATCCCCTCCCCCTTGAGAGCTGGATTGAGCCAAACCTCCAAGTGTGAGGCAATGGCGATCCCCGCCGTCGTCCTCATGCGGGAATTCCAACCGACCACGACAAGCCGGGAAAGTTGCGGGGCAATAGGCAAGAGTAACTCGCGTGAATGCCGCTCCAGATCGGGATCCCTCCGCTTGTGACACGCCGGTTTCTTACCCCACGTTATTAGCCGCCCCGTAGCAGCGCAACTCTTCTGAATTTCAAGCCCTCTCTTTGGAGACGCAACGGCACCAAAAAAAAACTTCATCTGTCCAAAAAGGGAGGGCATCAGCGGGACTGACGGGATAGCACGCGTCCGAGCGCACTCACCGCCAACTCGATCTGGTGCCGGGTTGTGAGATGTCCCAAGGAAAAACGGACAGTCGCGCGGGCATTATCCTCACTCACCCCCATGGCGAGCAACACGTGCGAAGCCTGGATCGAACCGACCATGCAGGCCGAACCGCTGGAGGCGGAGACTCCTTCCAGATCCAATCCCATGAGCAGAGTCTCCCCGTCGCACCCCGGGAAACTGACATTGAGTGTATTGAACAGAATAGGAGCCCCGGCAGAATTCCGGATAGCCGTGGGATCAAGCGCTGCGATTTTTTCCCAGAACTCTTCGCGTAATTGTCCCAGCCTTAGCGCCTCGGTCCCCTCACTGATCTCATCCAGGGCCGAAACAGCGGCGGCGGTCATCCCTACAATGGCGGTTACATTCTCGGTGCCTGGCCGACGTTCGTTTTCGTGAAATCCCCCGTGCTGGATAGCCTGAATCGAGACCCCGGAGCGTAGCCAAAGAAAACCCGCGCCATGAGGCCCGTAAAACTTGTGAGAGGTCGCGGTGAGAGCATCAACGCCAAGATCATCCGGACGACACGGAATCTTGCCGAAAGCCTGAACGGCATCCGTATGGAAGAGGATCCCCCGCGCATGGCAGATAGCGGCGAGTTCCGGCACAGGTTGAATCAATCCGGTCTCGTTGTTGGCGATCATGACCGAGGCGAGGATGGTGTCTGGGCGGAGTGAAGCCTCAAAGAGCTTAGGATCAACAAGCCCTTGGGAGTTCACCGGGAGTTCGGTGAGATCAAACCCCTCCACGGCGGCAAGCCATCGCATGGCGTGGAGGACGGCATGATGCTCCGTGGATATGGTGACAAGGTGATTCTTTTCCGAAATCCTGTGACGTCGTGCAAGTCCCAGGATTGCGAGGTTACAGCTCTCGGTTCCACCGGAGGTGAAGATGATCTCGTGCGGTTTTGCACCGAGCAGCGAGGCGATCCGGTCACGAGAATCATCGACGGCTCCACGCGCACGCCTTCCGGGGGCATGGATACTGGAGGGATTGCCAATTAATTCCCCCAACCAAGGGAGCATTGCCTCTCTCGCCGAAGGGCAGAGAGGGGTGGTGGCGTTGTGATCGAGATAAATCATCCGGTTGACGATGCGGTTAAAAAGAAATCTTCAGGAAACAAAACCATTCTCAATGAGAGCCCCGTCGGCAAGATCGCATTCCATGACATGGGATTGGTGGCCGGATCGGCGTTCGTACTCCGAGGCGATAAGATTCCCTGCTTGATGCCGATCCTCTCGGGATACCAGAACAACAATCGCGCCACCGAAGCCTCCGCCAGTCAGACGCGCCCCTAAAACTCCCTTGGTCGATGTGGCGATACTCACCAGAAGATCAAGTTCGGGAGTGCTGTTTTCAAAATTCACCCGGGAGCTTTCGTGGGAAGTCGTCATCAGTCTTCCGAAGTCAGCCATATTTCCTGATTCCAAGAACTCCACTCCGCGCAATACCCGATCGTTCTCCCCGATGATGTGGGCCGCACGGCGGCGCTCAAGATCGGGCAATCGCGATTTTTCCAACTGGGTCATGTCGGCATCCCTCAGGAAGTCGACGCCGAGTTGCCTGGCGGCCTCGCTGCACTGAAGACGACGGGCATTGTACACACCGTCGACGAGAGCATGCGGGACGCCGCACTGGACGATCAGAAGTGACATATCATGAGGAAACGAGACCAACCTCACCTTTTCCCTCAGGCAATCAAGGAAGAGGGCGTGATCACGTTTTCCAAAAAGACTTGAGACCTGATCAAGAATCCCGCATTGAACACCCACAAACTGATTTTCGGCATAGCTGCAGAGTTTTGCCAGATCCATCCCGGAGAGTGAGAAGCCGAAAAGTTTCGAGAGGAGCAAAATGGTCGAGACCTCGAGTGCGGCCGAACTCGAAAGTCCGGCGCCGGACGGGAGATCGGAGTCATAAACGGCATCAAAGGCGCCCAGGCTGTGTCGGTTATTCCGAAGCACCTCAAGCACCCCCAGGGGATAATCGCTCCAATCCCCAGACTTCACGAAGACCTCTTCAAAGCTGACTTCCCGTCGATGATTCTCCCCACCAAAGAGTGTTGAAAGTCTGATCACGCCGTCGTCCCTTCTGAAACCGGAGACCCGAACCCCTTGTTGAATCGCTGCCGAAAGCACATAGCCGCCGTTGTAATCGGTGTGGTTTCCCAAAAGCTCGACACGACCGGGAGCAAAGCAGTGCAGGACATCCATCACATTACCTTATTGTCAACCGGGGGATCGCGCCAACCCGATTCCAAGACAGCCTCTCCTTGCCAAAATGAATGATTGGCCCTAGCACCTAAAGATCCTTCATGACTTCCGATTCCATCCTTCCAGACCTCCAGGCAGCCATCCTATGCGAAGATGTGCGTGCTGAAATCAGCGGCCAACAGACTCTGGTGGGAGTGATCGGTGCTATCCCTGCTCCAAGTCTTCCGATCGGATTTTTCAAACTCTGTCTCTGGACCCGCTGGTGCGGCGGGAGTGGTGATTTCATCCAAAAATGCCTGATCTACGATCCCGAGGAGGATCAGGCCATCGCCCAAGCCGAAGTGCCGTTCAGTCTGGGCGACATGAATGCACATGCCACGAATGTCCATTTCTTCGGAGGTGTCCAGTTCCAGAAATTTGGCACCTATCATGTTGAGATTCTCCTCGATGAGGAACTCAGGTTAAGAATCCCTCTTCCAGTTATTCAGGTAGAGGCTCCCGGGGACCCCCCTCGATCGTAACCCAGGGCTGACTCCGGTCAGCGACTCACTTTCTTCTCTTCTTAAAAGTCGAGAACAGTCCCGTCTTCGGGAACGATGACGTCCTTGATCGCCGGCAGAAGTTCTTCGATTCTCCCCTGCAACTCACTCCGATCGCCGACCATGTCCTCCGAAAGGTGGACGAGACACAAGGTACCGAGGTCTGCTTCCGCCAGTACTGGGACCAACTCCTCAATCGTCACATGGGAGAGTTCACTCACGAGGACCGTCGCAGGATTTACAAGCAGGGAAAGTAACTCCGAAGCCCTTGCAAGATCCCCACTGAAAAGAGTCCTGAAATTTCCCGCCTTGATATCGAGGGAGTACGATTGGCACTCCTTGGAAGGATCGGCTCCAGATAATCCCCTGTAACACTCCACAAGATGCTGGTTCGCATGAGGGGTAATCAGGATGTCTCCTTCAAGCAGAACCGGAGCATCGGGATTCCAGGGGTTCCAGCTTACGGAAAAGCCCAACCCGATTTCGGGGAGATAGAGGGCAGCGATCCAAGATTGCAGCGGAGAAAGCATCTCCCGGGGGAGATGAATCGCGAGTGGTTTTTTGCGCTCGAGAAGCATGGCCCCCTGAAGAAAGGCGGGTATTCCGCCAATATGATCCACGTGACCGTGAGTGATCAGGATAGCATCGATCTCCTCGATCATGTTGCCGCGTTCTCTGAGAAGATGCACGCAGGGTTCACCGGCATCGACAAGAAGGTGCTTGGACCCAAGATGAACAAGCGTGCTCGAAAAAAATCGGTCGGAGGAGGGAAATCCCGAACCTGTGCCGATGAAACTGAGCGAGGGCATAAGGGGAGACTGGTGACAAACAGATCGGAGGGGAAGGAAAAGTCTCTCGACGAAAAATCACTAAAAAGCAACATCCTTGAAAAAAACTCTTTTCTCCTTTGACATCAGGGGGATGTTTTCCTAGTTTCAACAACCTTTCCCAAATTTGTATGAAGACCTTTTCCGCCAAAGCCCCCGAAGTCAAACGCAGTTGGTGGGTCATAGATGCCAAAAACCAGCATCTGGGCCACGTTGCCGTCCAAGCCGCCAATCTCCTTCGTGGTAAACACAAGGCCATTTACACAGCACACGTCGACACGGGTGATTTCGTCGTCGTGATCAATGCCGCCGACGTCCAGATCGGCGGAAAGAAAGAAACCCAGAAGACCTACATGAGTTTTTCCGGGTTTGTCGGAGGACACAAATCCGAGACCTTCCGCCAGCGTCGTGCGCGTCGCCCAGAACTTCTCATCGAGCGTGCCGTGAAGGGAATGATCCCACACAATCGCCTCGGAAGCACGATCTATGGCAAGCTTAAGGTCTATCGCGGCCCCGAGCATCCTCACACAGCCCAGAACCCACAACCGGTCAAGTAAGGCCGACCTCAGTTTTTAACCTTTTAACTCATGGCAACAGAAAAAACAGCCACCACAGGACGACGCAAAACAGCCGTCGCGAGAATTCAGATCACCCAAGGCACAGGAAAAATCAATGTCAATGGGAAGAGCTTTGACGAGTATTTCACCACGGTTTCCATGCAAAACACCGTTTTGAAGCCTCTTGAGGTTCTCAATGCTGTCAAAAACTACGATGTGGAGGCGAAGACTTCCGGTGGCGGTCTTCAAGGACAAGCAGGCGCCCTGAGCCTTGCCATTGCACGTGCCCTCAATGAGTTCAATGAGGCAAACCGTCCCCTCCTAAAGGCCGATGGCCTTCTGACCCGCGATCCTCGCATGCGCGAGCGCAAGAAGCCAGGACGTCCCGGAGCTCGCAAGCGCTTCCAATTCTCGAAGCGTTAATTTCAAGATTCCCTTTCACTGGGAATGGAGATTGCATCTCTTTCAGTCAAAAGCCTCCTTCACCGGAGGCTTTTTTCTTTTGCCCTGCTCTCATTGTTGCTGGCGAGCGGGTTGCTTCGCTGCATGGGAGATCGCATCGATCCTGACGCCCCCTCTCCCGTTCTTTTCACGGTGGGCTCCTTCTCTTTTCAGAGACCACAGGGATGGGTGTGGGTTATTCCTCAATCGGCAATCCGCAAGGCAGAACTCAGCATCCCCTCTCAGGCTCAAGGAGAGGATCCGGTAACAGTGAGCTTCTTCTGCTTTGGCCGTGGTGAAGGGGGTAGTGTTCAGGCAAATGTGAACCGATGGACCGCACAGTTTGCCAATTCAGACGGCTCTCCCTCAAAGGCAGTGACAGAATCAAAAGTCTTCGACTCGGTACCCGTTACCATCGTCACCGCAACGGGATTCTTCTCCGGTGGAATGGGCCAGTCCACCTCGGTAAAGCCATTGCACGCGGGTCTTCGGGGAGCCATTCTCCAAAGCCCGCAAGGTGACGTCTATGTCAAAATGACCGGTCCGGAAACACTTGTTAGAAAATCCTCACAGTCGTTCGATGACATGATTCGTGAGGCCTGTAGCGGGATCAATCCCCGGTGAACCAACATCACCACCTCCCGCTTCTCAGGCGCTCTTGGGAAAAATCGCTTGGCGCCCTCCGCGCCAACCTCATGCCGGGCCTCCTGCTCCAGTCCCTCATGGCAGGCATGGGATGTGCCTATGTCTTTCTTCCCTCGGCTCGACGCGCCTTCGAAAACCTTGCCGTACTTCGTTCTTACTGGGGATTGATCTTCTCGTTTATAGGCACGTCGGTTGCCTCCGCTATTTTTCCAGAACTCATCCGCCTGATCATCCCAGTGTCACGGAAACGTCAGGATGAGTCACCGGGATTGGCCTCGCGACTCCTTTTCGGAATTCCCTTCTGGGGACTCATCGGGATGCAGGTGGATCTCTTCTACCGCCTTCAGTATTTTCTCTTCGGTCCCTCGGACTCAGTTACTGTCATTGGAAAGAAGGTCCTTGTTGATGCCTTCCTCTACTGCCCCCTCCTCGCCATTCCCCAGGCTGTCTGCGTCTTCCTCTGGAGGGATCACCGATTCACGCTGACGGGATTCCGGGGGCATACCCCCGTGAATTTTTACGCTCTGAGCATCTTTCCTGTCCTGATGGCTAACTGGATGGTCTGGATTCCATTGGTCTGCATCATCTACTCACTCCCTCCGGCACTGGGAGTTCCCTTCTTCATCGTGGCCCAAAGCTTCTGGGTACTTGTCTTCACAACACTCTCCAGACGATCCTGAGCCCGGATTCAGAACCAGCCAACGGGTGCTTTTCTTCCAGAACTGGCCGTCGGAGGATTGCAATTGAGGACATGAATCTCTTCAATCCAGTACAACTTCACCCCATTACTTTGATCTCATGGAACCAACATTTCTCCAGATTCTCCTGCTTGGCCTGATCCAGGGCGCAGCGGAACTCCTTCCCGTATCAAGTTCGGCACATGTCATCGTAGCCGAGAAACTCATGGGATTCGACCCCTCGAGCCCCTCCATGACCTTCCTTCTGGTAATGCTTCACACCGGCACGATGATCGCTGTGATCACCTACTTCTGGAAAGCTTGGAGTCGCACCTTCTTTTCCAGTACCGCAAGCTTGAGGAGCACTATTGTGAATGTCGGGGCGGCCACCGCGGCAACCGGCGTCATCGGTCTTGGCTTAAAGGCTCTCATCGAGAAGTTACTGCTCCAGGGATCTCATCAGGCAACGGAAGTGGAGCATCTCTTCGGAAACCTTCACCTCATCGCGACAGCGCTTCTTGTGGCAGGAATACTGATTCTTGTGGCCGGTTCTATCGGCAACAGGGGTACCCTCCCCACGATAGGGCTTCCCTCTGCAATCTGGATGGGAATCTCTCAGGGATTCTGCATCCCCTTCAGGGGACTCTCACGTTCGGGTGCCACAATCTCGGTTGGGATGCTTCTCGGTATCACCCGATTGCGGGTGGAAGAGTTCAGTTTCGCTCTCGCCGTGGTGATCACTCCCGGTGTGGTGGCCCTTGAATTAAAGCGTCTTTTGAAATCACACGAGGCCTCAGCCTTTCCTCACCAGCTTCTTCATCAGGTAGGTCCCGGCCTGATAGGCATGGTCGCCGCCTTCTTCGCCGGACTTCTTGCCCTCCGTCTTCTCTCGAGTTGGCTGGAAAAAGGACATTGGGCATGGTTCGGTTACTACTGCCTTGCCTTTTCGGGCGTGGTTTTCTTCCTCGCATCGTTGGGGCTCTAGGAGCTACATGATGGCTATGAAATATCTGCACTCGCTTCTCCTGTTGCCGGTTTTGATTTTTGTCGGTTGCAGTTCCGGTCAGAACAAAGAGACGCTGATGAGCGCGGCCGGCTTCCGCACGATCATCCCGTCGTCGCCGACCCAGATCTCCCAACTTCAGACTCTACCGCAGGGGAAGATCATACCGATCAGTAAAAAAGGGAAAACGTTCTTCCTTTTTGCTGATGCAAGAAACAGAACACTTCTTATCGGCAACCAGCAGCAATACACGACCTACCAGCAGTTTGTTCGTCAGTACAAGCTTCAGGAGGACAAGGTTGAGGCCGCTGAATTGAACGCCGATTACTGGGGCGGCTGGGGTGATGGCTTCTGGGGCCCGGGTTTCTATTGAGACCCAAGGATTTTTCAGGAAAGAACAATCCTTGTGAAGGAACGTCTTCTAGCCGGTCTCTTCGTTTTGTTTGCCTTCCTACTGAACGCTGGTTGTCAGTCGCTTCAGCCTAAGGAGAGCCTGCTCACACAGGCAGGATTCAAGAGTGTGAAACCTCTCTCTCCGCAGCAAGCCTCCTTGATCATGAAACTCCCCCAAGGGCACCTTACTTCTCTCGTTAGAAATGGAAAAACCTTATTTCTTTTTCCGGATTCGTCGCACCACCTCCTGCTTGTCGGAAATCAGGCCGCGTATGAGACTTATCAGCAACTTCATCTGAAAAACAACCTCTCCCGGGATACCTTGGCCACAAAAGCACTGAATGCCGATGCCTCCATTGATTGGAGCGATTGGGGAGGTCTGGAGGCCCCTTATTGGGGGCCTGACTTCAACAACCCCACCACACGATGAGAATGCACAGGATCGCAATGCTGCTGGGATTGCTGACCATAATGCTTGTCTTTGCCTCCTGCTCCAATCTTCCCGAAAAGCGCACCTTGCTGGCTGCAGCCGGATTCAAGACCCTACCCGCAACGACACCCAAGCAATTGGCGGCACTCCATGCCATGAAAGCAGGGGAAATCAAACTCCATTCGGGTAAAAACGGCCCCATCTACATCTTTGCCGATCCAGCAAAGAACTCAATGATGGTTGGTGGTCCGCCACAGTTCAAGAAATACAAAACCCTCAAATTTCAGGAACAGCAAGCGGACGAAAAACTTCTGGACGCTCAAGTGAACATGGACAACGCTGACTACAGCGCATGGGGCCCAGATGCTAACTTTGGATTAGCATCTGCCTCCGATCCGCTCTAGAAACTCGTTCCTACTCGCTAGGAGTGTATTGGGAAATCTTGGTTCCCTGAAGTCCAAGCCCGGCCATCAGGCCTTTTTGACCGAAGAAGAAGGCGTAGATTCCCTTCTGCAACGTCGTGGTCGAAAGTGAGGAGGAGAAACCCTCATCCGCCACAACAAGGCTAGGTGCACCACCGACTTCAAATCCGCCACTCCTGTTGAGATAGTGCAGGGAGTGCTCATCCATGAAGAAAAGCGCATAAGAGAACTTCTGGATGCCGGCCTGCAAGCCATAGGAAGCAGCCGTGGTATTATAATACCCGACAGCCTTCCCATTCCTGAAAAGCACACCGTTCCCAGTCTGGGCACCAACCATAAAACCGGCCTTATAGACAGATGGGAAAACAAGGACAGCCACAGCCTTGTCACCGATTTCACGGGCCTTACGATTATTGCTGTAGAGATGATGGAGAGCTTTCTCCGAACGGACACGCAGTTCCCTTGCCGTTTCAGCATGGACCTTTGGAATAAGGAGCATTGAGCAACAAAGGGTAAGGAGTGCAAAATGGATGGTTTTTTTCATGGAAGTTCGGGGAATTTGGTCTTCTGATTCGTGAGTTGGTTCTAGTTCTGTTGTTGTTTTATTAGCGTCTTAAAAGTGCCTGCATACCAGCATTGTTCATCGCAAGATCGAGAATGCGCTGGCCCGGAAGGGGCTTGGTGCTGAGGCAGTCGAGATTACCGTCTCGTCCGATGACCGCAACGGCAAATCCACTCCCCGCATCATAACTCGCCGCCGCAGAAGCAGGATCGTTCACCTGAATAAACGGGATGTTGGAGGGGACGCGTCCCCTTTCAAGGGTGAAAGCCACAAAACAGATGAAACCCTGAGCAGCCATATGCTCAAAACTCCCCCTGAGATTCGACATCTGTGATTTGAATGCACGATCGTTGGGAGATGGGGCGATCACCAGCAGGACAGGCTTGCCTCTGAGGGAAGAGAGCTTGATCAATCGACCCACCTCCGATCCACCGGCGAATTCGGGAGCGATATTTGCAGTGCGAGTTACCGATTCGGCACGGATCCCGGATTGCAGCATCAGAGCGCAGAGCGCTGCAATAATAACTGCGGCGCTTCGGCATTGCTGGGGGACATGCATTGAAAACACTGGATCCTTGAAGTGACGTGTCGTGAGAAAAAACTAAACGGTCATCAATTCAGCTTCCTTGTGGGAAACGTGTTTCTCGATTGACTCGACCTGCTTGTCGGTGAGCTTCTGGATCTCCTTCTCTGCACGCTCCAGATCATCCTCGGTGATGACTCCCTCTTTTTGAAGCTTCTTGGCCCCTTCCATTGCCTCACGACGGCAGGCACGTATCCGGACGCGGGTCTCTTCGGAAATCTTGTTGATCGTCTTGACCAGATCTTTGCGGCGCTCTTCCGAAAGTTCGGGGATACGCAGACGGATCAACTTGCCATCGACAGCCGGGTTAATCCCGACCTTGCTCTCCTGAATGGCCCGCTCGATGTCCTGGACCGTCCCGGCGTCGAAGGGTTGAATAACCAACAGGCGCGGTTCGGGAGAAGTGATCAGGGCCAGTTGCTTGAGTTTCATGCTGCTGCCATAGGCCATCACGTCGATGTTCTCGACGAGGGCCGGGGATGCCTTCCCCGTCCGAATGGCATTGAATTCATGCATCATGAATTCGGAGGCTTTCTCCATTCCCGCTTCTGCTTCAAAAAGTACTTCTTCGGCGCTCATTGTTGTGTTGGTTATTTGGCTGGTTGATCATCCGAGACAAGTGTTCCGACGGGCTCACCTCG
>CAINEX010000124.1 GCA_903847935.1 uncultured Spartobacteria bacterium
AGCTAGCGCCGGTTGGCGTCACGAGTTGGAAAAAGGTAACAAAAGGTAACAAAGTTTTGGCCAGCGGGGCGCTTTCTGGCGCTCATGAAGCAAACGAGGCAATCGCCTGCAGAGCGTTTATTTATCAGCCTGAAAGAGTAATTGGGGCTGATTTTGAAGTGGTGCGCGATACAGGGTTCGAACCTGCGACTTCTTGCGTGTGAAGCAAGCGCTCTACCACTGAGCTAATCGCGCAAAGGAGGTCTCTGATTCCGAAGAAGGAGTCCTCAGTAGGAAGAAAAACACCACCTAGAAGCTTAAGGCTAGCCGAGGTTCAAAACAGGGGGCAAGGAGATTGAATGAATCAAAAAAAAGAGGAATCCAATTCTTTTCACGAGGAACTCATATGTTGAGGAGCGCGAGTTATTGAGCTATGGATTTGCCATCTGGCCATGGCGAGTTC
The DNA here is from genome assembly GCA_903847935.1 of uncultured Spartobacteria bacterium. Taxonomy (GTDB): domain Bacteria; phylum Verrucomicrobiota; class Verrucomicrobiia; order Chthoniobacterales; family UBA6821; genus UBA6821. The sequence goes on from CAINEX010000124.1 coordinate 443, forward strand.
ACCTTCACTGATTCATTCATGAAAAAAGGCATCGTACAGGTAGCGCTTCTGGTGGATGTCTCGCTTGGTTGCGGTCGGGGTATCAGCCTCGGTGTCTCCCGTTACGCGAAGTCGAAAGGGAACTGGATCTTCTTCCCCCATGAGCATCCCAAGCCGGAAAAGCTTCCCGAGTGGATGGATCGGACTCGGGTCGATGCCGTCATCGCCTACAGGGCGAATCAGAACGTCTTGAAAAAGATCCGCTCACTCGGAATCCCTGCAGTGAATGTGCACGGACACTTCCAAGATCCCCTGATCCCGGTAATCAGGACTGATGCTTCAGCTCTTGTGCTGATGACGCTCCGATTCATGGTCTCCTGCGGATTCGAGCATCTGGCTTTCTGCGGATTCCCCGGTGTGTTTTACTCGGACCAGCGTGAGCAGGCGTTCAGGCATCATGCACGCGAGTTCACCGCATCACCTCAGATTTTCAGGGGATCCGGTGAGCCGATTGTCGATTACGATCCCTACCGTCACAAAGGGTACTCACCTGACGGAGGTCAGGGCCTAGCCCGATGGATCCGATCGCTACCGAAGCCGGTCGGCATCATTGCCTGCAACGATATCCGGGCACTCCAAGTGATCAACGCCTGCAGAGAATCAGGTATCCGCGTTCCGGAAGAAGTGGCTGTCATCGGGGTCGATAACGATGAAGTGATCTGCAGTCTGAGCAGACCGACTCTCTCCTCGGTCGAGCAGGACACAGAGTCAATCGGGGGGCTCGCCGCGTCCCTGATCGACGAGATGCTGTCAGGGAAGAAGGTGCCTTTGTTCCACGAGGTGTCTCCCAAGGGGATCGTGGAACGGGAGTCCACGGATGTCGTCGTAGCCGAGGATCCATTAGTCAATAGGGCTGTACGCTTGATTCGGGACGAAATCGCCTCTGGGATCACGATAAAGGAACTCTGCTCGGCGCTCTCCGTCTCACGCTCCAAGCTGGACAATGTTTTTTTTGAGAGTCTCGGACGAACTCCGTCCGAGGAGATCCAACGCACACGATTACGCAGATGCAGTGAGTTATTGCTGACCACCGATCTGAAAATCACGGAGGTCGCAAATCGTTGCGGCTTCTCTTCGGTTACTCATCTGGGACGCTTTTTTAAAAGAGAGACAGGGCTGACACCTCTTGAATTCAGGAGCAGTAAGGGACGATCGGGATAGGGTGGTAAGTTACAAGGAGGCCTGCCTTGCGTTTTAGCTGGGTCTCTTTGGAAGAAAGCCCAAGGAAGTCATAAACAAAAAACGGCGATGCTTTGCGAAAAACGTCTGTTTCGCACGCGTAACTATGGGGTTACTAAAAATATACCCCCATGAATATCTCATTCAAACAGGTTATTGCTCCACTCTGCTTCGGACTCATTCTCACCACTTCTGATTTTTGTTTTAGTCAGACAAGCGTTGTGACCGCTGGGATCTACGGATTCAGCAGGATCTCTGCTCCGGTTGGAGGAAGAGTGATCGCCCCGGTGTTCGTGAAGAACTCGGTTTACTCGGGAGCTGTGCCTGTCTCAGGTAGCACGTTCCTAGCCGCCGGGATTGCCTCCAACTCGCTCTCCCCGTCCTCCTTCACCGACCGACCCAACGCCCCTCGCTACTACGTGGAGATCACTTCCGGAAGCTTCGCGGGTAATATCTACGACGTTGCCGGTAACGACACCAATGGGATCACGGTCTACGGATTGCCAAGCGCTCTCAACGGACAGTCCAACATCACAATTGCCGTACGCCCTCACTTCACGCTGGGAGATCTGGCTTCCGCATCGAGTGGACTCATCCCCTACAGCGACGCTCTTTCCCTCTACCAGACCAATAGCGGCCAAAGCACCTATATCTATTCGGGGACCGGCGTGGTGGATGGCAATAACGCAACAGCTGATCAGATCGTGCTCTACCCGGGATCCGGTGCTCTCCTCAATAACAGTGGCAATGCCAGCTTCACGTTCAGCGGTCTCGTGAAAACGAACCAGACTGTCGTTCCCATTTATGCCGGAGTCACGCTTGTCGCCCCGATTGACCCGACTGGGACGACGACCATCAACTCCGAGAATCTGGCTGCAATTCTTCAACCCTACGTCGATGCCGTCTCGCTGGTAACGACCGATGGGTCGCTCGGGACGACGCCCTTCTATTCCGACGGAACCCAGCTTCTCAACCAGAATTACAGCCCACTGGATCCCTCCGTTGCTCCCATTGTTTCCTCGGGGAACGGATTCTTCATCAACACGACTCAGAATCGTCTCTGGACCAATGCAAGCGCCGTGAGCTCGTACTAAAACAAATCCCCCAACTACCCCCTACGCCCCTCCAAAGCTCCTTCCACTCTCCCCCCAAAAATGAACAAACTCATTCTTCCACTGGTCTTAGCGACCCTTCTCTCAGTAACAACGGGACTACGGGCCGCACCCACCAATGCCGGAACGATCAATATCGGTACGGTGGCTGTGAATACCAATACGGGCTTCTTCCTCGACTCGAACTATGCCGAACTGACCAACGGCGGCATCCGGGTCGGATACTTCAGTGAAAGCGAGGCACAGATCAAGGCGCTGGTCTCCGGGTGGTCCGACTCAGCCGTCTTCAATAATACGAACGGGACGACCACGGAATACAGCACCGCGACCTACAGTCATTACGAGCAACTGAACAGCCTCTTCACGCAGGTTGGCACAGGCGGTAGTAACGGTTCCACGGTCTCGGGATGGAATTTCTCCACCAATGGGACGATCGCGGGAACAAGTACCGGGGTGAGTTCCAGCATCGTTCCGGCCGGCACCCAGCTCTATGTCTGGGCCTTCAATATCCTGAGTTACACCTCGGCGGATTTTAATGGGACCACCCAGTGGGGACTCTTCACGGGGGAATCAAGCTGGCTTGCCCCTTCTGCAGGAACCATCTCGCTTGATTTGGCGCAGGTGGCTCCATCCGGTGTCGTGATTGGCTCCGATCTGGGGTCCCTTGGTTCGGGATCTCCAAAAGTGAACAGCGTCGCCCTTGCTCCCGAACCCGCCACATGGGGGCTTCTTCTTTGCGCTGTGTTCCTGCTTTCCATCGTTGGATTCCGTCGGGGCCGATTGGCAAAATTCTTCCACACGGGGGCACTTCTTTTAATCCTAAACTGTGGCGCTCAGGCACAAAATGATACCAATGCAGTATTTGTCACATTTCTTGGCACTCAAACTGCAAGCTCCAACATTCCCAATCAGATCTCAATCACCAATGTGGGCGGTGGCTGGAACTACAGTGCCGCCGCACAATATGTCGGAACAAACTGGAATCAATTCTTGAAACCAGCCACCCCAATAGGAGACGGCTCCGGAAATTCAACTCTAAATTCGACGGTCTATTTTCAAACAGTATCGAACAGTGTGCTGAAAAACCCGGCTGGATCGAACACGACGATCACACTCTCCGGCACTATGACGATCACAAGGCAGGACTCCTCAGCAACGCGAACAGAACCAAATAGCACCAGTGGCTCTCCTACAAATAGTTCCCTCAACCCTCCTGGGCTCAATGACAACGGATGGCGTATCTACAGATATGAGAATTATACGACATGGACTTTTGCCAACCTCGTTACTAATTCAAATTACCTACTCTTTGTCTATGGGGCCTACCTGAATGGGGTGAACCATGCCGGATGCTATGTTAGACTTACTAACTCGAATATCTTTGATGTAGGTCAATCCTTTCTCGATGTTCAGGGGACTACGGATGGCAATGTTTTCCAAAACGCTGCTGGTGTGATTTCTCCAGTTCCCTCAGCGCCGGCAGGGCTCGTCTGCTCTAACAGCAATTTTTCTACATGGGGTGTGATCCCAGCTGTCTCTGATGTGAATGGTAAAATTATTTTTAACATGACGCGCCCAGGTGTCTCTTCTAGTTACTCTACCATAGCCACTAACTCTTCAGAGAATTCGACAACGGCATCTACCGGAGGATATTGGCTCAACGGATTTCAATTAATCCCATATCCTATATCCGCAATCACTGCCCAACCCTCAAGCGCTCCCAGTGTCACCTCTGGCAGTACAGCTAGTCTGAGCGTGACGGCGACCAACTGGTATACCAACAGCAACATCACCTACCAGTGGCAGCTCAATGGGACAAACCTGACAAACGGCATCACTGGTACTGGATCCACCATTTCTGGAGCCACGAGCGCCACGCTCAATGTGAGCAATGCAGGCTCCAGTGATGCCGGCACCTATACCGTAGTCGTAAGTAATCCGGGGGGATCGGTGACGAGTTCCAATTCCGTCCTTGCCGTCTCCTCCAGCATTATTGCTCCCTCGATCGTTACCCAGCCCGCGACCACGAATGTGAGCGCCGGAAGCACGGCCTCACTCTCCGTCTCTGCCAACGGGACCGCCCCGCTTGCCTACCAGTGGCAATGGAGCACGGATGGTACAAACTTCAGCAATATTGGCTCCAACAACGCCATCCTCTCGATCACGAACGCCCAGATCGTGAATTCCGGATACTACAACGTAACGATTACTAACAGCGCGGGGAGCGTGATCAGTTCGAACGCCGTACTGACCATCACCCAGAACCAGATCACCAACCAGCCCACGGGTGGGCTCTACACAAACGGAGCCTCCAACACACTCAGCGTCTCCGTCGCGGCAAATCCTCCGCCGAGCTTCCAATGGCAGCTCTCAACGGATGGATACCACTACACGAATATCACCGGAGGGACGGGCTCATCACTTCCCCTCACGGTTTCATCAAGTAACTCTGGCTTCTTCCGCGTGGTTGCCTCCAACAGTGTGGGTGCTACCACAAGTTCCGTGGTTTACTCCGGCATTGCCTCCACGACACTCGGCACTCCAACCCTCTCCCCTGCAAATAACGCTGTGTCTGTCAATCGGGACACTCCTTTCAAGCTCACCTTCTCGGGGCCACCAATGGTGGGTAGTTCTGGAACAATCCGTGTCTATAATGCCGCCAACAATGCCCTTGTTGCCTCATATAACCTGGGGACGATGACGATAGCCCCCGGAACTTACCAGTCTGGAACCAACGCTCCTTACACGATTTTCCATCAGACGACCAAGAGCATTAATGGAAACTCGGTCACCTACACGCCGATCATCTCGCTGGGATCCCAACCCGGACCGACAAATTTCCCGATCACTCCAGCCGGTTACAACTCCAACACGGCCATCATCACCCTGCCGGCCAGCACCACGCTCTCCTATGGAACCAGCTACTATGTCCAGATGGATCCCGGTGTCTTTGTCGACACGAATGGAGCGGCTTATCCCGGCATCTCTGATACAACTTCGTGGACGTTCACGGTGAAGGCAGCAGGACCCACGAATGGAACCACCAGTATTGTGGTGGGTAACGATGGGACTACAACCGATTTCTCAACCTTGGAGGGTGCAGCTGAGTTTGTGCCGACCTCCAACACGACACCTACCACGGTGACCATCCATCAGGGATTTTACCCGGAGGTTGTTTATTGGAAATCACCCTATGTCACGATTCAAGGACAGGGACGGACAAATACGGTGATAGCCTTCATCAACAACAACTACGTCAATCCGAGCACGGCCACTCGGCCGGTTATGGACGTGGTGACGTCCCATGTCACCCTGCAAGACTTGACGATCTATAACCTGACGCCCTTCAATGGGTCCCAGGCGGAATCCATATATACCTATGGAAGTAGCCTCAGCCTAGTTCGTGTGGGACTCTACAGTTATCAGGACACCCTCTTGGCCAATGCGGGATCACTTTTCGTCTCGGACAGTTACATTGAGGGGAATGTCGATTACATGTGGGGTACCGCCGCCACCTTCATCCAACGCTCGGATTTGAGGGAGAATGCCAATGATGCGGGGGCTATTGCGGGCTACAGCCAGGCACGCAATGCCTCCAACGGCTATGGATTCTCTTTCGTGAATTGCACCCTAGATGCTTATCCGGGAATCACTAACAACAGTAGTTCCCTCTCCCGAAGCTTCTCCGCCGAGTATCCTTTCAATCAGACGGCCTATATTAACTGCCGCATGGGCCCTCATATTGAGCCGGCTGGATGGCAACTTTATGATGGCACCGGCGTGACCTCACAGCTCTGGGAATACCAGAGCAGGGATTTGAGCAACAACCTTCTCACTTCCAGTGTCCTTACAAACAGGCCAACCTATAATCGTTCCTTCTCAGTCAACGGAACCAAGATCGTTTATACGCCAGCTCAAAACAACTCACCTGATGTCCTGGCGAATGGACAGATTAGTGCCGCTCTTGCCGCAATCATGACGAATTCGACCCAGATCCTGGGTTGGACGCCGAGCTCTTCACCTGACGCGGTGATCACTCCGACCAGCAATGCAATAATGATCTATCAGGGGTCATCATTTACTGATCCCGGAGCCACGGTGGTCGATCCCGCTGATGGAACGCTCTCCATTGCGTTAGGAAATGGAACTGTTGATCCAACAACCATCGGAAGCTACACCGTGACCTATGGGTATACGAACTCACTTAGGATTCCAGCCCCCCCCGCGACAATGACCGTCACGGTGGCTGCCATTCCGACGGCATCCATCAGCTTCAGCGGAACAAATGTTCCTTACAATGGCAACCCCCGCCCGGTTGCCATCACAACGACACCGAGCAATGTGGCTGTCGCTGTCACTTATAACGGCTCTGCAACTGCACCAACTGCGGTGGGGGCTTATGCTGTCAATGCGAGTGTCACGGCCTCTAATTATCAGGGCAGCAACTCGACGACCCTCACGATCTACGATGCAAGAGCTCTCTGGCGCCAAGCATTCTATGGGACAACATCAAATTCCGGAAACGCAGCCGACTCTGCCGATCCTTATGGAACCGGATTGAGCAATCTCCAAAATTATACCCTCGGGAATAATCCGACCCTCCCCGCGACCAATCCTCTTGGGAACACCACGTCATCGAATGGTCTCTTCAACCTGAGTTTCACGGCTGTGCCCGCAGGTAATGGAGTCGGTTACGCAGGGCTGACACGCTACTACGCCCTGGAGTCCTCGACGAATCCCGCTGGACCTGTCTGGTCTTCCATCAGTGGCTACGACAGCATCGCTGCATCGAACCAGACGGTGAGTTTCTCAACCAACACCACGAACTTCACCAACTGGTTCGTGAGGATTCGCGCCTGGTTGCAGTAAATCATGCGATTCCTTGATTGGAGGAGAGCTTGGCGAAGTACTCCAACGATCTGTTTGTCATATCTTTTTCTCCCAAGAGGGCCGGCTCAGGAGTCAGCTTAAGTCGTTTTTCTCCTGCAGTTCATTGGGAAAAATGACGAGGATTAACGAAAAATAATCGATGGAATTCTCACTTGCCCGAGTTAATTTCTAAAAATTACCCCTCAAATGAAGTTTTTTAGGAAAAGAGAGCTGTTGTTTTGGTTTGCAATTCTAGTCATGCAGGGAGCTGTCCTTCCGTTTCCTATGCGGGCCGATACGAATGCGGTCTTTGTCAGTTACACTTCAAGCAGCAATGCCGTTAATTCCAATGCCCTTGTCACAGTGCCGGCTCCAGGGAGCGGGTGGAGTTACTCGGCGGCGGCCCAGATCGCCGGGATAAATTGGAATCAGATCAGCGCTCCGAACAACCCGATCCCGGATGGCACGGGGAGTGGAAATACCAACACGACCAACACGCTTTCCACCGCAAACAATCTCACGCTCACGAACCCCGCTGGGGTTGCCACGGGAATCAATCTGACGGAGCAAATTATCGTCGGGGCCACGTTGGATACAACAAACACTCGATATGATCCCAGGAGTGGTTCCTTTGCGGCCTCCAACTCGTTGGCCCCTTATCCATTGATGTGCACGGGATGGAGGATCTACACCTCGGGCGTCCATCTCAGACACAATCTCTCCAACCTCTCCACGAATGCCCCGTATCTCCTCTACATTTATTCCTCAATCGCTGCGACAAACTCGTGGGGATCGTCGAATGTCTTGAGCAGCAGCAATGTATTTTCCAGTAATCCTAGTTACCTCGATATTCCAGGCTCACCCACGGGATATCTCTTCACCAACACGGCAGGAACAGTCTCCCCGATAGCACCGGCACCGGCTGGCCAGAGCAACACGGTCGCAGTACAGCCTTCAGGGTCACCCACCTGGGGAGTTCTGCTGGCCCAATCCGATGCCAACGGAAAACTGAGTTTCGATACGATGAAGGCAACTCTCGGTGCTAATAACGGTTACATCAACGGGTGGCAACTGATTCCTTATCCGCTCCCGGTGATCACCACCCAACCTGTCACCACGACCAATATCGCTGCAGGTAGCAATGCCGTGCTCAGCGTTATGGTGACCAATTGGTACACCAATAGCTTCTCCTATCAGTGGCAGAAGGGTGGAGTGAACTTGAGTGACGGCACCACAGGGAACAGCACATCAATGTATAGCGGCACAACGTCGCCCGTGCTGACCATAAGTAATCTTGCAACTGGTGATGCCGGAAGTTTCAACGTCGTCGTCTCTAATGCCGGAGGTTCGGTCACCAGTTCAGTGTCCACGCTGATTGTTACCGGCGGCTCTTTTATAACCCTCAATCATTCCCTTAGTAACTCCGTCACCTTTTGGTATCAAGGCACTCCCTATAGAGATCCGGGCGCCGTCGTGGTTGATTCGACTGACGGTACGATTCCAGAGATCGGGAGCGGATCGGTGAACACTTCGGCATTAGGTTCCTACACGATCACATACCCGGCCTACACCGACTCCCTGGGAGTGATCACCCCCGGGATCAGCAGGACCGTCATTGTGGTTGCGGCTCCTTCACTTGCTCTTAACGGAAGCAATCCACTCTCGGTCAACTGGGGTTCTGCTTTCAGCGATCCGGGGGCGACTTTGAACGATCCGATGGACGGCACGGTCACCGTGAGTGCCTCAAACTCACCTGACACAACGAAACTCGGTTCGACCACCTTGACCTACGCTTTCACGAACTCCGTGGGGAACGTCGTCACGCCGATCCAGCGGATCGTGAATGTGGTTCCCGTGACACCGAATCTCCCGACCATCGGCAGCAACTCCTACGATATCACGATTCCAAACAGTTTGATCAACGGAGGGGCCGTGGCCTCCGTAAACAATGCCTCCTCCGTGAACGCCTCGGCCATCAATGCCTACATCTCCTATTGCAGCACCAACGGCGGTGGCACTGTGCTGATTCCGGCCGGAACATATGTTTCCGACACGATCACGCTCCGCAGTAACGTGAACCTGCAGTTGGCCTCCAATGCCGTCCTGAAAAATTCGAACTACAACAACACGCTGGTCACGACAACCGGTTCGCCCAGTGACGTTGCCATCACGGGATCGGGTGCCATCGATGGCGGGGCCACAACGACTGTGGGAGCCAATAACCTTATTGTCCTCACCTCCTGCACCCGGTTGCTGATACAAGGGGTCACCATCAAGAACTCGGGTCATGAGCATCTTGTGATCCAAAACGGCAATCATGTGACCGTTGACGGGGTCACTGTCACCGATGTGAACACCCTCGCCGCCAATGGGGGAGCTTACCTCGCAAACACGGATGGCATCGACTACTACGGCCAGAACTTCCTCTTCAAAAACTGCAAGGTGGATGACGGTGATGATGACATCGTGGCCAAGCCGCTTGGATCGGCCTGCGTCAACATCACTATCACGAATTGCACGGTCACGGCCGGTCATGGCATCGGTGTTGGAGGGGGCACACAACTCGGTCTCACGAACTATCTGGTGACCGATTGCGGATTCACGGGAACGGACTACGGGGTCAGGATCAAGGCGGGGGACAATCCAACCAACAATCCGGGAGGGACGGTCTCGAATGTGGTCTACAGGAACATCGCGATGACCAATGTGGCGCGTCCGCTGGTTCTGGAGAGTTGGTATGACAGCGGTGATAACTTCCCCTCTTCTCCCACGGACTACAGCGTTTACACCACCAATTATTCCTCCAACAACACTTTCTATACAACGAATGCCCGTGCCACGGATGCCTACACACCGATGTTCCAGAATGTCTCCTACCTCAATATCACCATCACCAACTGCATGTATCCTGGTGATTTTGAGGGGATGTATACCATCCCCCGGAATATCAATGGCCTCACCTTTTCGAATGTCACCATCAGTGTCGCCTCCAACGCGTCAACTTCGAGCCAGTTTAACCTTTGGCACGCCACCAACGTGACCATCTCCAACCTCAAGGTAACGACTTCGACAAGAAATGCCTATTACAACGCCTCCCCTTTGAAAGGCGTCTGGACCAATGATCTAGGGGGCCTGACCCTTCTTACTAATACGGTGACTCCGGCCACGGTCACCATCTCCAACACGAATCAGACCTACGACGGAACCGCCAAAGCGGTCACGGCAATCGTTTCTCCAACCGCTGCAGCGCCGTTGAGCGTGACCTATTCGAATCTTTCCTACGCGGTGAGTGCCACTCCTCCAACAAATGCCGGTTCCTATACCGTGGTAGGTTCGGTCACGAACACCGGCTACACTGGATCCTCCACAGCAACCCTGATCATCAGTCCGGCCACCGCTCTGATCTATTTCAGCAACACAAACCAACCCTACAACGGCTTTGCCAGATCAGTCATCGTCAGCACGACTCCGGGCAACCTTCGGACCACCCTCACTTACGGCGGAAGCTCGAACGCCCCGATCGGAGTGGGCAGTTATGCCCTGCAATCCGCCGTGGTAGATAGTAATTACTCGGGTTCAGCAAGTTCCACGTTGGTGATCTATCATGCGGTTGCCTCTTGGCGTCAGTCCCTCTTCGGAACGGGTAGCAATACCGGCAACGCTGCCGATACCGCCACTCCCTATGGGATCGGCCTGAATAATCTTCAGGCCTATACGCTTGGGATCGATCCGACCCAACCCCTTAACAAACCTCTTTTGAGTATCAGCAACGCGGGAAGCAATACGGTGACGCTCTCCTTCTTGGCGCGCTCGGCGGGATCGGGTGCCGGTTATGCGGGATTGACCCGTTTCTACAATCTCGAGTCCACCACCAACCTCACCAACTCTTCCTGGAGCCCTGTCTCCGGTTACTCCAACATCCAGGCATCAAATCAGACGATCATCCTTTCCACCAACGCCTCGGGAGCTAGTAAACTGTTCTACCGACTCAAGGCCTGGTTGCAGTAAATTTCGTAGACCTCATCGGGAAGGGTAGGTGTCGTTAGTGATCCCCCCTTGCACTTTTGGGATTCCCACGGGGCATCTGGGCTCTCACCGTGTTTCTTAGCTAGCCCGTGTGCAGATGCCTGAAAAAGCGACCTGTTCTTGCAAAAAATAATCAATGGCAAGCCCCTCGATCCCAGCTAGTTTTAATAGAACTTCCCCCTCCCCAGATGATGTTTTTGCTTTCACATTCCGCGATTTTCGCTGTTTTCAGTAGTGCTAAGCGGCAGTGGGTTTTAGGAGTTGTAATGCTCATCATGGGAGTCAGTTCACTTTATGCTCAGTCATGGACGGCTCCACCGACACTTCCCGTGTTCGGGAGCAGCGATTTCAACGTGACCATCTCCAATCCAAGTATCGACGGAGGAGCCACTGTTAGTACCAACAACACTCCCTCAATCAATGCTTCGGTGATTGATGCCTTTATCAATTACTGTTCCACAAACCAGACGGGAGGACTTGGTGGGACGGTCGAAGTGCCTGCCGGGATCTATTCCCTGAATCCGATTATCCTGAAGTCGAATGTGAATCTCCAGATTGATCCCGGATGTGTCCTCTCCAATGCCGTCTACACCAACACGCTGATCACGAGTTCGGGTAAAACAAATATGGAGATAAGCGGAGGAGGGGTTATTGAAGGAGGGGCAATGACCGCCCCGGGAGGTAATAAATTGGTCTACCTGCAGGGAGTCAACACACTCGAGGTCACGAATGTTTCCGTCGAGGATTCAGGAAATGAACATCTTGTGGTCGAGAATGACATTAATGTCACAATCAGTGGTGTCACGATTGCCGATCCCGGCACACTGAAGGCGAATAATGGAAATTATCTAGCGAATACGGATGGAATCGATTTCTACGGGACAAATTTCCTGATTAAAAACTGCTCCGTTAATGACGGAGATGACAATATCTGTGCCAAGCCAGCCAGCGGAGGATGCGCCAATATCGTGATCACCAACTGTGCCATCGGTGTTGGTCACGGCATCTCGATTGGGGGAGGAACAAGCTATGGACTTTCGAACATGCTGGTCACGGATTGCTCCTTCAATGGCACGGTCAACGGGCTCCGTATCAAGGCGTGTGATTCAAGTTGGAGTAACAGTCTGGTTCAGGACTATGGGGGAGGCCTTGCCAACCCGGTCACCAATGTCACTTACAGGAACATTACGATGACCAATGTTACCAACCCGATCATTCTGGAAAGTTTCTACAATGGGAATGACAACCTTCCCACCAATAAGGTTACTTCTCCAACAAATCTATCCTACTACCCTTCAATTCCCACGGTGGTCAATAGTACCACCCCGATGTATGAAGGGATCTCTTTTGACAATATTCAGATCACCAATGCGGGTAATGCGGGGATCTTCGAGGGACTGAATACAACGACCCCGAATATCAATGGTCTCTCGTTCAGTAATGTAACTATCTCGGCGAGTCAGGAGATGGTCATGTGGTATGCCACCAATGTCAGCATCATCGGAGTCTCGGTCACTATCCCGCAAGATAACCCCTATGCGAATGCTTCCCCGATTGCCGGATCCTGGACCTACGATGCGAGTGTGACGATTGTGCCCGAACCGTCGACTCCGGTCCTTTGCTTGCTGGGTCTCGCAGGTGCTCTTCTCTGCTGGCGGTTCGGATGGTATCGCGGGGCGGATGTTTGTAAGAGGTCCGATCAACGACAATAAAAAAGTCTTTTCTCACCTTTGAAAAGGCCTCGCCATATAAGGGCACGAGATGGTGAGGGCTCCTGCAGTGGATGATAAAAATTTTATTGGTCGAAAAAGAGCTCCGCGATGCCAAGGCCGTTTTCCCCCGCGACGGAGTAGACCATGTAGGTCCGTCCGTTTTCCTGAAAGATGTTGGGATCCCGGACTTCATTGCGACGGCCCTTGGCGCCGCCGACATCTGATGGGATCAGTGGCATGGTGGCCCCTTCGTACCCGGTTTCCGGCTTGAGGACCAATGCCGGGGCCGACATGGTGCCGCCCCACTCCCTCCAATCCTTTGTCAGATCAATGCGGTTGCAGTAGATCCGCTCGGGAGCCTCTCCCGTGATCGAGTAGAAGAGGTAGAGGGTGTCACCCTCGATCCGGTATCCCGAGTGGCGCATGTGGGAGGTAATGAGCGTGGGACCCGTCTCGAACGGAGTGATCCCGTCCCTGGAACGAAAGAGAACTCCGCCGTGCTCCCCCTTTTTCGTCACCGTGTAAAACCAACCCCCATGCTCGAAGACACAGAAATAGGAGGGTCCAAGTGGGGTGGCGGAGGGAGTGAAGTTGATCCCATCCTTGGAAACAGCGAGGTAGGTCAATTGAACCACCCCGCTCTCATCCGGTCCGTGAAAATACATCCGCACCTCCTTCTTCACCGGATCCACGTGAACGTCGGGAGAGGCGATGTGGTTCTTGCAGATGGTCTGGGTGCGACGAAGCACTCCGTTCTCACGGACGGTCCAAGGCCCTTCAAGATGGTCAGCAGTGGCCAGACTGATGTGCTGTCCATGATGATCCGCAAAATAGAGATAATATTTTCCAAGCGGGTGTTCAACCCACGGTGGGGCAAGGACAAGGGAGGGGCCGTCCGTGTTGACTCCCTCCATGTTGGTCATGTCCTGGCGGATGATCGGATTATTTGTCAGTCGCATGGCCCGAATCACCGGTATGGGGCAGGGGGTGGGAAGCGCTGTGGCAGATGGGTTGTTGGCCCGGGCCACGGTGATGGTGAGTTGCATGGGGAGCAAGCAAACAAGGGAGAGTACTCTTTTCATGTGGGGGAATTAGGCTGATGCTATAGAAAAAGAACCACCCTGATGGGATAAAAAAGGATGAAAAAATCGGAACGCATGGAGATCTTTGTGGAAGGGCTGGAGAGTGGGAAGCACGCCATGGGGGCATCGGGAAATGTTGATCCCTGCTACCTCGGTTATTTCGAGTGTTTCAACGTGGGCCGATATTATGAGGCCCACGATGTGCTGGAGCATCTTTGGCTGAAAGAGGGACGGGGGGCTCCCGATGATAACTTTTACAAGGGGTTGATCCAGTTCGCCGGTGCCTTTGTCCACCTGAAGCTCCAGCAAGCGCATCCCGATCATCCCAAGCACGGCAGGCGACTCCGTCCAGCTGGTCGGCTCTTTGCCATGGCCCTCTCGAATCTGAAATCCTACGGTGATCTCCATCAAGGTATTGACCTGCGAATCCCCAGAGAGATAGCGGGGCTCATGATCAGACTTCTGGAAGAGGGAGGGTATCTCGTTAATCCCTGGATTCCCGGGAGGCTTCCCTATTTCCCTTCACCCGTTTTTGGGCAAACGTAGTCGGGAAGTTGTTTGATGAACTGCGCGGGTGGGCTTCCTCCTTGATTTCCTCACAAATACCGTTGCTTGAGATGAGGCTCCTTCTGCACAACTAGAGGGTGACATTATCGTTCTCCGCCCTATCCGCCTTTTCCACAAAGCCAAGGCTTGGTCTTGCAGCCGGACTGCTGATCGCTGCTCTCCTTCAGGTCTGCTCGGCGGGGCTCGATCCCTACACCACGCAGGTGATGATCTTCGCCGCGATCAATGTGATCCTAGCGGTTAGCCTGAACTTGGTGATGGGAGAGACGGGCCAGTTCTCCCTCTGTCATGCGGCCTTCATGGCGGTGGGCGCCTACACCTCGGCGATGATCACCGGCAAGGCGCTTCCATCAATTCTGCCTCATTTTCAGTGGACGGGCTCTTCGTGGGCCTCGCAGATCAGTTTCCTTCCGGTGCTTTTGTGTGCTGGCCTGACGGCCGCTCTGGCCGGCCTGATTGTGGGAGGTCCCTCGCTCCGTTTGCGCGGGGACTATCTTGCCATGGTGACGCTCGGATTCGGCGAGATCATCCGCGTCTTGCTCCAGAACACGAACGTCGTGGGTGGGGCCAGGGGCATGGAGGGAATCCTGCCCGTGACAAATCTCTTCTGGGCCGTGGGTGGAGCCGTGGTGACCCTCTACACGATGATGGCTCTTGTCCGATCGACTTATGGGAAGGGCTTCCATGCCGTGCGCGATGACGAGATCGCCGCCGCTGCCATGGGGATCGACACGACCAGCTTCAAGATCACGGCCTTTGTGATCGGGGCCTTCTTTGCAGGTATTGCCGGCTCTCTTTATGCGCATGCCGTGGAGTTCATCAGCCCCGAGGGATTCAATTTTCTAAGATCTTTCGAGATCATCGTGATGGTGATTCTCGGAGGGATGGGACGTCCCGTCGGAGTCGCGGTCGCCGCGATCCTTGTCACGCTTCTCAATGAGTGGCTCAGGGACCTCTCCGGCTATAGGATGGTGGTTTACGCACTGATCATCATCCTCTTCATGATTCTCAGACCGGGAGAAAGACTGGCACCCTGGTGGCGGCAACTTGTCAGCCGTCTTCCCAGCCTGACAAGAGGTTCGGCAGGAACCAAGCCGGAGATCCCATCATGAGTTCCATGGAATCCGCTCTGCTTGATGTCAGAAATTGCTCACTCCGTTTTGGAGGACTCTCGGCCCTGAGTGATGTCTCGTTGACGATCAATCCGGGAGAGTTGGTGGGCCTGATCGGCCCGAACGGAGCCGGAAAGACGTCCCTCTTCAATATCCTGACCGGTGTCTATCAGCCAACGAGCGGTGAGATCCTCATCGAGGGCCGGCGTAGCGCGGGACTGCCTCCCCACCTCATCAGTCGCCTCGGAATGGCACGGACCTTCCAGAATATTCGTCTCTTTGGTTCCCTGAATGTCGGGATGAATGTCCGTACCTCCTTTATTGCGCGCTTGCACCATGGTCTTATCAGATCTGTCAGGCGGGGGAGGACCTTCAGAGCGGAGGAGGACAGGATCAGTAAGGAGGCCGGCCGCCTTCTTGCCTATTTCGGGCTCGAAGAGGCCGCCACGAGGCCGAGCCGCAGTCTGCCGTACGGAGATCAGCGCCGACTCGAGATTGTCCGTGCACTCGCCGCCAAGCCGCGTCTCCTTCTGCTCGATGAGCCTGCGGCAGGAATGAACCCCTCCGAGAAGGATCAACTCCGCCTCCTGATTGCAAGGATCCGCACGGAGTTCGGGACGGCGATCCTGCTGGTCGAGCATGACATGAAGGTCGTGATGGGGATCTGCGAGCGTCTGATTGTCCTGGATCAGGGACGGGTGATCGCCTCGGGAACTCCCGCCGAGATCCGAGCGAATCCCAAAGTGATCGCCGCCTACTTGGGAGAGCCTAATAAAAAGGGAGCAGACCGATGAGTTCAGAATCTTTGATAGGGAAGGGATCGCCAGAAACAATGGGGAAAGAACCCCCTTCCATGATGCTCGATATCATGAATCTCGGGGTGTGCTACGGGGTGATCCCTGCCCTGCATGGACTCTCCCTGAAAGTTCCCGAGGGAAGCATCGTGACACTGATCGGAGCCAATGGCGCCGGAAAGTCGACCCTGCTAAGGACGATCTCCGGGCTTATTGCTCCTCATGCGGGATCCATCCTTCTTGAGGGGAGGGAGATTGGTGGGGCGCCTGCACATCAAATAGTGGGTAGAGGCCTTGCCCATGTTCCCGAGGGGCGACTTGTTTTCCCCGATCTCACCGTGAAGGAGAATCTCAGGATGGGAGCCTACCTGCGCCGTGACCGCAAAGAGATTGCGGCCGATCTCGAATGGGTCGGGGAGTTCTTTCCCCGCCTTCGGGAGCGGATCAGTCAACTGGCCGGCACCCTCAGCGGGGGTGAGCAGCAGATGCTTGCGATTGGTCGTGCACTGATGAGCAGGCCGCGCTGCCTTCTTCTGGACGAGCCCTCTCTCGGAATTGCCCCCCTGCTGGTGGAGACGATCTTTTCACGTCTTGTCGACCTGAACCGGGAGCGCGGGATGACGATGCTCCTGGTGGAGCAGAATGCCTCGCTGGCCCTCAGAGTGAGCGATTATGCATACGTGCTCGAGACGGGGAGGATTCATTTAGAGGGGCCCTCTGCCGAAATCAAGAATCGACCCGAGATCCAGGCAGCGTATCTGGGGCACTGATCCCCGAGTGACTGAGAAGAGCGGGCGAAACCTTGGGGGTTGGCCCCCCGAATGATTTTTGGAAGCATCTCCTTTATTTTCCGGTCTCAATCCCCGTATCGGATTACCCGACGCTTCGTCTTGCCCTGCCTCCCTCTCCTAGGCTAACAAAGAAGGCTATGGTTTTCTCTGCAACAGCACTTTTCCTTCTCGATGCCACCTCCTCTGTGGCTCAGGCACCGAGCCCTATCACCCAGTTTGCTCCGCTGATCTTTATCGGCGTGATCTTCTATTTCCTGCTGATTCGCCCTCAGCAGAAGCAACGCAAAGAGCAGCAGAAGTTGATTTCGGCCCTCAAGACAGGTGATAAGATAGTCACGAGTTCGGGGATCTACGGACTGATCAGCAATGTGAAGGAGACCACCGTGCTTCTCAAAGTGGCGGACAACGTGAAAATCGAGATCGACAAGGCTTCTGTGGCGACCGTGCTGCAAAGCTCCCCCGACAGCTCTGTGGAAAACCCGGCAGCTTAAGGACTTTCGTGAATCAACGTCCCTAGCCGGAATTCTTTTTTCAGTTCCTCCCCTTCGCTTCACATCGACATGACACCTCTTCTCACCTTCTTTTTCGGGCTTCTGATCCTGGGGCTCTTTGCCTGGTACTTCTCGACGGAACGGGATGCCAGAAAGCGCTGGATCGGTCTGGTCCTGACCATCCTCCTCCTGCTCTTTTGTCTGGACTCGGCGACCCCTCCCTCCAAAAAGATCCGCCTCGGGCTTGATCTGCGTGGCGGCACCTCCTTCCTTCTTCAGTTGGTACCTCAGAATGGCCAGCAGATCACCGCAGACATGCTCCAGCAGGCGGTCGAGGTCATCCGCAAGCGCGTCGATCAGTTCGGTGTTGGTGAACCGGTCATTGCACCCCAAGGCACCGAGAGGATTCTAGTTCAGATTCCGGGACTCGACCCCGCCCAGATTCAGACTACCCGTGAACAACTTCAGCGCGTTGCAAAGCTTGAATTTGCAGAAGTCTATCCCGATTCGGCATCCTTGATCGCTCAGATCGACAAGGGGGAGGCGATCCTTCCGCCCGGTTTTGTCGTCAAGGAGCACGTCCAGAACTTCGAGGGGAAGGATGTGACCGAGAGGCTTTTGGTCAAGAAGGAGGCGGACCTTACCGGAGAGCATGTCACGCACGCCTACGCCTTCTTTGACCAGCAGGGATATGGTGTCTCCCTCAATCTGGACGGGGAGGGGGCCAATACCTTCCTGGCAGTGACCACCCAACTTGCCCCTCATCAGGGACGTCTCGCCATCCTGCTCGACGGCAAGATTCAGAGCGCTCCCTCCGTCAAGAATGCGATCGCGGGAGGTCAGGCCCAGATCACGGGGCGCTTCAAGGAGAAGGAAGCGCGTGAGTTGGCCAGCGTCCTTGAGAATCCGCTTCGGACCCCCGTGACGATCGAGGAGACCCGCAGCGTCTCGCCGACGCTTGGTGCGGACTCCATCCGGAGCGGTATTGTCTCGGGCATCGGAGGGCTCGCCTTGGTGATGCTCTTCGTGGTTTTCTACTACCGCCTTGCAGGATGCGTGGCGCTGATCGGACTCTGGATCAATATCGTCCTCCTTTTCGGGATGATGGCGATGTTCCACTTCGTTCTCTCGCTTCCCGGTATCGCGGGCATCATCCTGACAATCGGTCTCTCCGTGGATGCAAACGTACTTCTCTACGAGCGTCTCCGTGAGGAGTTGGCTGCCGGGAAGTCTCTGGCCGGTGCTCTTGACGGCGCTTATAACAAGGCTTTTAGTGCGATCTTTGATGCCAATGCCACCACGTTGATCACGGCAGGCATTCTCTTTTGGCAAGCAACCGGTCCTGTGCGGGGATTCTCCGTGACGCTGATGCTCGGCATCGTCGCCTCACTCTTCTCAGCCATTCTCTTCACCCGTACCGCCTTCCGCTGGATGATGCACTCCTGGGGGCTCAAGCGCCTCACCATGGCGAATCTGGCTCCCCGCCGACAGTTCGATTTCCTGGGGCGTCGTGTTGTTGCGGTCTTTGTCTCGCTGGTACTGATCGGTGGATCGCTCGGATTCGTTGCCAAGCGTGGCGTGAACAATTTCGGCATCGATTTCCGTGGTGGAGATCTTCTTGTTGTCGATTCCCAACCTGCCCTCACCGTGAACGAGGTGCGTTCGGCCCTCGAACCGCTCCACCTCACCGAAGAGACGATCCAACTTGAGCAGGCCGGCACCAAACAGATGCTTTCGGTGCGTAGCGCCGAGGATACATCAAGCCGGATCATGGATCGCCTCAAGGAGGCATTCCCACAGCGTGCCATCACGGCGGCCCAGCAGGAGAAAGTGGGGGCGCAGATCGGTGTTGAATTCGCCAAGAAGGCCCTTCTTGCCTTTGGTCTCGGCATGGTCGGAATCCTCATCTATGTGACGCTACGATTTGAGTTTTCCTTCGCTGTCGGTGCCCTGGTTGCGCTTCTCCACGATGTGATCATCACGGTGGGGGTCTTTTCCCTCGTGGGTGGGGAACTTTCACTTGTGATGGTGGGTGCGATCCTGACGATCGCGGGTTATTCGATCAATGACACGATCGTGGTCTTCGATCGTATCCGTGAGGGGCTTCGCAACCGGACCGGCGGTAGTGTCGAGTCGCTCATGAATCGCAGTATCAACGAGACGCTCGGACGCACGATGCTGACCGGCGGAATGACGCTTCTCTCGGTCGCCGCTCTTTTCTTCTTTGGTGGAGCAGTCCTGAAGGACTTTGCCTTTGCGATCCTGATCGGGATCCTTGTGGGAACCTACTCATCGGTCTTTGTGGCCTCCCCGATCGTGCTTTGGTGCTCGAAATCCGGTTCCAAAAAATCCGCCGCAGGTAAATAGTCCTCCACTGCTTCAACTCTTTACCTTTATTTTTTAAACTCCGCGTTCCTCATGTCCCTTCTTGTCCTTGGTTCCATCGCCCTTGATACGGTCAAGACTCCTCTTGAGGAGCGTGCCGACCTGCTCGGAGGTTCCGCCTCCTTTGCCTCCGTGGCGGCAAGTTTCTTCTCGCCCGTCAATCTGGTCGGCATCGTGGGTGACGACTTCCCGAAGGGGAATATCGAGTTCTTCAAGAGTCGGAATATCGACCTTCAGGGACTTCAGATCGTCCCCGGGAAGACCTTCCGCTGGTCGGGAGAATACTTGTGGGACATGAACCAGAGGGAGACCCGCTCTGTGGAATTGAACGTTTTCGAGAACTTCACGCCCAACCTTCCGGAGGCCTACCGCAATGCCAGGATGGTCCTGCTTGGAAATATTGCCCCATCCCTGCAGCACCACGTGCTCGATCAATTGGTGCGTCCCCACTTTGTTATCGCCGACACGATGGATCTCTGGATCAACATCGCGAAGGAGGAACTTGTCAGTCTTCTGTCCCGCATCGATATGCTCATCCTCAATGACGGGGAGGCCCGCGAACTTACCGGTGAGACGAGTCTGATCAAGGCCGGGCGCCGCATCCGGGAGATGGGGCCGTCGACGGTTGCCATTAAGAAAGGGGAGCATGGATGCCTTCTCTTTGGCGACGGACAGTTCTTCAGTTGCCCTGCCTACCCCCTCGAGGACATCCATGATCCGACGGGTGCCGGGGATTGCTTTGCAGGTGGTCTGGCCGGTTATCTGGCCAGTCGTCACATCAGTGAAGAGGATCTTGCTGAGAAGAAGGAGATCCCCTTTGAGACCCTGCGTCAGGCCGTGGTGGAAGGGAGCGTCATCGCCAGCTTCAATGTCGAAAGCTTCAGCATGGAGAGGTTGCGCACGGTCACGCCGGCCGAAATTGCCGAGCGGTATGAGATCTTCCGGACGCTCAGTCGATTCGAGGCGATCTAGCCCCCTGCGTATTTATCCGACGTTTCCGGATCATTCAGTCCTCATTTCCTCTATGACCTTGTCAGAAGAGGTAAAGGAGAGCATGAAAAGGGAGAGCAAGTTCATGAAACCATGAACATGAAATCTCTTTCCTCAGCCATCATGTCATCGACCACACTCCCCCCTGAAGATCTCTATCCGTTACTGGAGTGCCGTCACAGTGATCCTCACCGGATTCTGGGGCTGCGGGTGTTGGGAAAGGAGACGATTGCCCGGGTCTTTCACCCTGACGCCTTGACCGTGTCGATCCTTTTGGAAAACGGCACCAAGCACCCTCTTATCAAAACACATGCTGACGGCCTCTTTGAAGGGGTAATCCCCGGTGTCCAGTCGTCCTCACCACTTTCTTACCGGATTGTCACGACCTTCGCGGACGGATCCTCCCACTCCGGCAGGGATGCTTACGCCTTTGCCCCCCAGTTGGGTGACCTTGACCTCTATCTTCTCGGGGAGGGGAATCATCTTGAGGCCTACCGCGTGATGGGTGCCCATCCCCGCGAGGTGGAGGAAATCCAAGGCACGGCGTTCGCAGTCTGGGCGCCTAATGCTCAACGCGTGAGCGTGGTGGGGGATTTCAACGGATGGGATGGTCGCCGGCACATGATGAGGCGACTCGGCGGCTCCGGTGTCTGGGATATTTTCGTACCGGGGGTGAGGGAGGGAAATCATTATAAATTCGAAATCAGGGGAAAGGACGGGGGGGTATTCCTGAAAACCGATCCCTATGCCTTTTATGCCCAGCACGATCTTCGCACCGCTTGCATGGTGACCGATCTCGGTCATTACCACTGGAGTGATGATAATTGGATGAAGGAACGAGCGGAACGTGATCCCTATGCCTCGCCCATGTCCGTGTATGAAGTGCATCTCGGTTCCTGGCGGCGCAAGCCCGAAGATCGGAACCGACCACTCAGCTATCTCGAACTTGCCGATGAACTGGTGGACTATGTGACCGAGATGGGCTTCACCCATGTGGAGTTATTGCCTGTCATGGAGCATCCGTTCGACGGTTCCTGGGGTTATCAGGTGGTGAATTTCTTCGCACCCACAAGCCGTTTCGGCTCGCCGGACGAGTTCCGTCAGTTGATTGATCGCCTCCATCAGGCCGGAATCGGGGTCATTCTGGACTGGGTGCCGGGACACTTTCCAAAGGATGCCCATGGGCTCGCCCGTTTTGATGGAACGTCCCTGTACGAACACGAGGACCCGAGGATGGGGGAGCACCGTGACTGGGGGACGCTGATCTTCAACTACGGCCGGACAGAGGTCAGGAATTTCCTGATCGCCAATGCGCTCTTCTGGCTATCGGAGTTCCACATCGACGGTCTGCGCGTGGATGCCGTGGCCTCGATGCTCTACCTCGACTACTCCCGCAAGGCGGGGGAGTGGATTCCCAATAAGTTCGGCGGTCGGGAGAATCTGGATGCGATCGAGTTCCTGAAGGCATTTAACACAGCCTGCTACCAACGTCACCCGGGCGTGATCACGATTGCCGAGGAGTCCACGGCTTGGCCGGGAGTTTCCAAACCGGTCTACGAGGGTGGTCTCGGATTTGGGTTTAAGTGGAACATGGGATGGATGAATGATTCCCTCCGCTACATCGCCCGTCCTCCGGTTCATCGTAAGTACCATCAGGGTGAAATCACCTTTTCCATGATCTACGCCTACCACGAGCATTTCGTTCTGGTTCTGAGCCACGACGAGGTGGTCCACGGGAAGGGATCACTCCTGAACAAGATGCCCGGTGATGACTGGCAGAAAGTCGCCAACCTGAGGATGTTCCTGAGTTGGATGTGGACGCATCCGGGTAAGAAACTCCTTTTTCAAGGATGTGAGATCGCCCAATGGAGGGAGTGGAACCACCTTCACAGCATTGACTGGCACCTCCTTGATCATCAACCCCACTCGGGAATACAGCGTTTGGTGAAAAGGATAAATGCAATCTACCGCGAAGAACCAGCCCTCTTCCTCTTGGATGACAGCTCGGAAGGGTTCCAATGGATCGACCATAGCGACTCCGATAACTCTGTCTGGGCATTCCTTCGCAAGGCCCCCGCGGGCACCAGGGATTCGGATCTTCTCGTGATCGTCAATGCAACCCCCGTCACGAGGCAGGATTACCGGATCGGAGTCCCCCGGACTGGAGAGTATCCCGTGATCTTTAATTCGGACGACCTGGTTTTCGGCGGTAGCGGCCACCTCCAAGGATCAGCCCGTGCCTCCTGTTCACGTGCTTGGCATGGTTTCACAAACTCCCTAACCATCGACCTTCCTCCGTTGGCCACCCTGATCCTCAGATGCCCCGCTACCTGAAATCCCTCCAATGAGCGCTTGACCGATGGACAAATCAAACTCACTTTTAGTAGGCGAAATCCCATGAAAACCCTCAAAAAACTCACCCGCCGGATCGAAGCCTTCACGCTGATTGAACTGCTTGTGGTCATCACGATCATCGGCATCCTTGCGGGTCTCATCCTCCCCAACGTCCAGACGGCCCTGATCAAGGCGGACATGACCAAGACGATGAGTAATTACAAGCAACTCTACTCGGCTACCCAGACGGCAGCAATGGATGGGATGGCTTCGGGATCCAGTCTCGGTTTTCCCGGCGATATCGATACGAACGGAGCCCCTTCGCTCGCTGATTGGAGTAATGCACTTATTCCCGCCTACCTCTCCACCAACATCATGAATAGCCTCATGACGGTGAAGGGAAGTCAGGCAAATACCAAGGTCTACGGTGTTGGATCTTCCAATGATCCAAGCACGGTGTTCATAGCGACCGCCAATGTTTCTCAGTCGGGGGTTCAAAATGCAGCTCCTTACTTCCTGAAGGGGGCGGTCTTGGTCACTATGTCGGGACAAGCCATGACGATTACCGGAACAAATTTCACGCAAAGCAACAATGTGATCTGGATCACCCAGACGCTGAACTAATTTAACTTAGGGTCCCTTGAAGGGATCCAAATTTACCTGAAGGCGCCTAATAACGCTCAGGCAACCAGTGATTATCCGAGCAACTCCATGGCCACCAATCCCAAGACAAAGACTAAGAAGGTAAAGTCTAAAAAAACGACCGCCAACGATCGTGGTTCCGTCATGAACGGGGCTGAGATCCTTGTTGCTTCACTGGAGCGGGAGTCCGTGGAATATGTCTTTGCTTATCCCGGTGGATGTTCGATGCCGATTCATCAGGCACTCACCAAGTCGACGAAGATCCGCACCATTCTGCCGCGTCATGAGCAGGGGGGGGGCTTTGCGGCCGGAGGTTATGCCCGTGTGACGGGCAAGGCGGGAGTCTGCATGGCGACTTCTGGTCCCGGTGCCACGAATCTTGTGACCTGCATCGCCGATGCCTACATGGATTCCGTCCCTCTTGTCGCCATTACCGGACAGGTGCCCCAGGAGATGATCGGTCGCGGAGCCTTCCAAGAGACCGATTTCTTCGGCATGACACTTCCTGTGGTCAAGCACAGCTATCTGGTCTGGGATATCAACGACATCCCGCGGATCGTCAAGGAGGCCTTCCATATCGCCGAGAGCGGTCGTCCCGGCCCCGTTCTCATCGATATCCCCAAAAATATCCAGAACCAGACGGCACAGCCCGTTTTTCCGAAAAGTGTCTCCCTCCGCGGCTACAATCCGATGCGTCGGGCTGACGATCTTGCCCTGCAGGAGATGCTGGGGTTGATTGCCACGGCCAAGAGGCCGATGATTTACTGCGGTGGCGGCGTGATCACCGCGGAGGCCTCCGCAGAACTTCGGGAATTTGCCGAGCGGACTCAGGTGCCGGTGGCCACGACCCTCATGGGGATCGGTTGTTTCCCCGAGAACCACCCCCTATCCCTTAAGTGGCTTGGAATGCACGGCACTGTCTACGCGAATAATGCCGTCAACGAAGCTGACCTGCTTCTTGCCATCGGGGTGCGTTTTGATGACCGGGTGACCGGCAAGGTCGAGAAGTTCTGCGAACATGGCACGATTGTTCACATCGATATCGATAACTCCGAGATTAACAAGAACAGGGCCGTTAAATTGCCGATCCTTGGCGACGTGAAGGATGCCCTGACCCGCCTGAACGCCGAACTCGACCGAGTTGGCAAAAAGCCGGTGAAGAAAGGCCACACGCTTTTCCCTGCCTGGTACAAGCAGATCGATAAGTGGAAGAAGGATTTTCCCCTCCGTTACAAGGACACTCCCGATGCGATCCAGCCGCAGCATGTTATCGAGCTCCTTATGGAGTTGACCAAGGGGGATGCCATTATCACGACGGGTGTGGGTCAGCACCAGATGTGGGCCGCCCAGTTCTATAATTTCACCGAGCCTCGCACCCTGATCACCTCCGCAGGTCTGGGGTCGATGGGCTTTGGTTATCCCGCGGCACTCGGAGCCAAGCTTGGGCGTCCCGACAAGCAGGTGGTGGACATCGATGGTGACGGATCCTTCCTGATGAATGTCCAGGAATTGGCGACCGCGCATGTCGATGGCATTGCGCCCAAGGTGATCATCCTCAATAACCAGCACCTCGGGATGGTTGTGCAGTGGGAGGATCGTTTTTACGAGAGCAACCGGGGACACACCTTCCTAGGAGATCCCAAGGATCTGAAGCGCATCTACCCCGACTACCTTGGTATCTGCAAGGGGTTCGGAGTGCCCGCGGAGAGAGTCCTGCATAAGAAAGATCTTCGGGCGGCTCTTCAGCGGATGCTTGATTCCAAGGAGACCTTTGTGCTCGACGTGATGACACCTTATACCGAGCACGTGTTACCGATGATTCCTTCGGGAAAAACCTACAAGGATATCATCACCGAGTAGCCTTATCGCCAAGGGGCGATCTTGGGGAACTCAAACCTGAGCGCAGAAGGGATCATTTTATCCTTTTTCTCCCATGTCCTGCTTCGCTCGCATCCTGATCGACCGCTCCGAGGGGAGGGAACTCGACTATGAGGTGCCCTCCGAATTTTCCGGGGAGATTAGGATTGGGGTGCGCGTGGTGGTGATGGTGCGCAACAGGAGAGCCGTGGGGACAGTGATGGAGATTCTGGAGGACTCGAAAGTTCCCGGTTTGCGTCCGATCCTCGGCCTTGTTGGCGGAGAGACCACCCTTTCACCAATCATGATGCGTTTGGCACGATGGATGGCTGATTACTACTGCGCCCCCCTCGCTTCGGTGATGAAAGCGATGCTTCCTCCCATGTTGAGGGGGGAGAGAGTAGCGGCAAAAATGATCCGTTTGGCGCGTCTTAAATCAGCCCCTACCGAGGATGATCTGATCGCTATCGGCAAGAGAGCTCCCAAACAGAGGCAGGTTCTGGAGCACTTAATGCAAGCAAAGGAGGCTGTCCCTGTCCCTGAAATACTCAGTACCTGCAAGGCTTCTGATGCCACGCTGAAAGCTCTCGAAAAAGCGGGGTGGGTCGACTGCACGGAGTTCCGTAGAAGCTCATTTCCCAGCGACATGGATGAAATTCTTCCCGCACGACGACCGGCCCTCAATCCTGATCAGGAAAATGTCGTGCAGACGCTTTTCAGGGCCTTTGAAGCGCAGGAAAAAAGTGACAAATCGCCAACTCCATTCCTCCTGCACGGCGTTACTGGCAGCGGCAAGACGGAGGTCTATCTCAGGGCGATGGAAAGGGTGCTCGAATCCGGAAGAAGCGCCCTTGTGCTTGTTCCGGAAATAGCGCTGACGCCGCAGACCGTGGAACGATTCAGATCGCGCTTTGATCATCCGGGAGAGGGAGGTGTCAGGATTGCAGTGCTCCACAGTCATCTCACCGATGCCGAGAGAAGGGAGGAATGGATGAAGATCCAACGCGGCGAGGCCAGAATCGCCATCGGAGCCCGAAGCGCAGTCTTCGCCCCGCTCTCCAACCTTGGACTCATTATCGTCGATGAGGAGCATGAGAACACTTACAAGCAGGAGGAAACCCCTAGATATCATGCCCGTGATGTTGCCGTCATGAGGGCTCGCATTGAGGAGTGCCCCGTGATCCTCGGAAGTGCCACTCCATCGGTAGAGAGTTACTGCAATGCCCGGAGCGGAAAATACTCTCTGCTTGAGTTGCCCAAGCGTGCAGATGGTCAACTCATGCCCCTGATCCGCTTGGTCGATCTGCGCCTTCAGGGAAAGCGCTCAAAAACCGATGGGGGGCTCTCGACCCCGCTTAGAATAGGAATCACCCGCAGACTGGAACTCGGTCAGCAGACCATCCTGTTTCTGAATCGCCGAGGCTTCTCCACTTCCTTGCTTTGCCAGCAGTGTGGTCACGTCTGCCGCTGCCCGAACTGTAGTCTTTCCCTGACGCTGCACCGGGCAGACGACCGATTGGCCTGCCATCTTTGCGGTCATTCGGCAAAGCCCCCGTCGCGTTGTCCCGAGTGCCGGGATCCCGGAATACAGCATGCGGGTATCGGGACCCAGAGGGTTGAGGAGACTCT
The DNA here is from genome assembly GCA_903847935.1 of uncultured Spartobacteria bacterium. Classification (GTDB taxonomy): domain Bacteria; phylum Verrucomicrobiota; class Verrucomicrobiia; order Chthoniobacterales; family UBA6821; genus UBA6821. Next base: position 28,054 of record CAINEX010000124.1, read on the forward strand.
TAGGGCCCTTTTTCCGACGGCCCGCATCGCTCGGATGGATGCGGACACGATGAGTCGGAGGGGCTCCTATGCCGAGGTGCTTGGAAAGTTCAGGGCCAGGCAAATCGACATCCTTCTTGGCACCCAGATGATTGCCAAAGGACTGGACTTTCCGAATGTCACGCTTGTCGGAATCATCAACGCGGATATCGGCCTGCACTCACCAGATTTCCGCGCGGGGGAGCGTACATTCCAGTTGCTTACACAGGTGGCGGGCCGCGCCGGTCGGGGTGAGACGGAGGGAGAGGTGATTGTTCAGACATTCTCTCCCGCAAGCCCTTCAATCCAGCATGCCAGACATCATGACTACGCCGGATTTTTTGAGCAGGAAATTTCTTTCAGGAAAGCTTTCCGCCACCCCCCTTACACCCGGTTGATGCTTGTTCAGATTAGGGGAGTTTCCCGTGAGGAAACCCTTGATGCGGCGATCTCCCTCTCCAAAACGTTACAGAGAATGGCGCCTCCCTCGGTGGAAATTTCAGAGGCTGCTCCCGCTCCGCTCGAAAGGGCGCACGGTCAATACCGATTCCATGTCACTTTAAAATCGGCTTCCGGTGTTCTTCTTGGAAAACTGGCCCGTGAAATGATCAAGGTAGCGGATTTTCCAGAAGGGATCATCATGACGCTGGATATGGATCCTTACTCCCTGATGTAGCTCCAAGTCTGTTCCTGATGCCCCCACTTTCGATTTTTCCGTTGCTTTACAATGGAGCTCTCAATTCGGAAAATTGACGAATGACCCATCACTCGTTACCAAAAGCCCGAACCCGGGATGATGGGAGGAGTGGAGGCCGGGAGTCTTCCTGGCACAAGATCGAGGATAGTCTCCGCTACCTGGCTGCTTGGTCCTTCGGCGTTTTCTTTTTTCTCTGCATCGTCGGAATCCCCCTGCTCTTGGTGATCACCTCAACGTATGGTCTTGGAGAGACCATCAAGCAGCGGGCGGAGGGGATGTTGAGTGGAAAGTTTTATAGCGTGAGCATCGGACGAGTCCTCTTCAGTCCGTTGCAGGGATTTATTCTGGATCGGCTGCAAATCCGGGACACAACGCCATCGGCACGCCTCCTGGTAACCGCCAACCGGTTGGAGGTATCGCCCAACATGGATTCCTTGCTCAGGAGGCAACCCCATCTCGATAAGATTTCCCTGAGGGATGCGACGCTTGATGTGCCTCTGGGAGCCTCTGAAGAGCCACGACTCCGGTTGGACCATGTCAGGGCACTCATTCTCTGGACGCCCGCAGAATTCAACCTCTCCTCGGCCTCCTTTGATGTCGCCGGCATTACCGTGAACGTGAAGGGAAGATTTCTGAATCCCAAAAAATTCTCTCCGATTCCCGTTAATTCCGAGGGGCCCGGAAAGACAGCTCTCACGATCGACTCGATCCAGCGTGAGTTGGCTTCGATCCAATGGGAGGAAGGGGGGCACCCTACCCTCTCATTCGAAGCCGGAGGGGATCTTGGTGACACAAAGAGCCTCTGGATTGATCACGCCAACTTTCTGGCCGGAGCAGGCTCCTGGCATGAGATTCCGTTTCAGGGAATCCGCTTCTCGCTTCACTATCGTGACCTGAAGATCGCCCTGGAGAAATTTGTTCTAGATGATAGGGGCGGGCGTCTTCAGGTGGCCGGTGCTGCTGATTTTTTCACTAAAAAGGGCTCTGTGGAGTTGGTTGGTGATATCAACACGGGCATCGTGACGAAATTGCTTTTTCCCAGAGAGCAAGAAACCGACTGGCAATGGATCGATCCAACCCGCGTTAGCGGTAGTTTTTCCATGGACTGGAATGCCTCCAAACCTGAACTCAAGGGGTTTGCGGAGATCGCTTCGGGACGTTTCAGCTACAAGGGTATCAAATTGGATCGTCTTTCGGCAGGGGTTTCCCTCCAAGAGGGGAAGGTCCTGTTACGCGACATTGATGCCGAAGGCGATCCTGGAAAAATTAATGCGGATTTGCTCCTGGCACCCGGCGATAACCGCCTGCGCTTGAAAGCAGAGATCTTTCCTGCACGATTGGCTTCCGCAACTTCAGGAAAAACGGCGGAGGCCCTCTCTTCCATGGAGTTTAACGACCCCCTCAAGATCAATTTTGAGGGGGGAATGCCGGGGAGCGATCCGCTGCAAATCAACGGAGGTGGCACAATTAATCTCGGTAATGGGGCTATGCGCGGTTCTTGGATCGATAGCCTGAAAGCCAACTTTCAATTCAGCGATGGGGCAGCCTGCTTCCATGATATCATCGTTCGGATGGGTGACGGAACGGGACGTGGAGAGTTTATCTACGATTACAGGAACTGGGAGGGCCGCTTCCCCAAGGTTGAAACAAGCCTTGATCCTGTAAAATTGATGATGTGGATCGATCCCCGCATTGCGGATTCCCTGCGAGCCTATCGGTTTGCCAATCCTCCCAATTTAAGAATCACGGGTAAAATCGGTCTGCGTAACCCCGATAAAAATGACCTCCACATAGCCTTGAATGCTTCTGATGGAATCAACTACACGCTTATCGGGAAAGATCTCCCGTTTGGAGCGACCTCGGGTACCGTTGTGCTCAAGAGACAGCAACTTGCTATTGATCTTCCTCATTCTCATCTTTTCGGAGGTGATGTCGCCATGAGGGCCGACGTCTCGGTTGCCCCTGGTGATGGACGCTATGGGGCCTCAGTTCATCTTGATGATGTCGATTTCAAGACCCTGACGAAACTCTATTTCGACTACAATGATTCCAGCGGTCAGTTGACCGCCGATTACTCGTTCCGAACGGTCGGGGGCGATGCCCTGGCCATGACTGGCAAAGGGAATCTGCTGATCAAAAATGGAAACATTCTTGCCATGCCGATTCTGGGTCCCCTTTCACTGTTACTGAACGATATTATTCCAGGTTTCGGCTACCAATCGGCTCGGAGGGCAACCTCTGATTTCACGGTTGATCACGGCGTGATCAACACACGCAACCTGCTCATTGAGGGAAGCGGTTTCAGTATGATTGGCAATGGTGACATCTATTATCTGGATGACAGCATGAACATGAATATCCGCCTCAATGCACAGGGCTTGCCGGGGGTCGTACTCTTTCCCGTGAGCAAGATTCTGGAATACGAGTCCGTCGGTTCGGCCAAGCATCCCAAGTGGCGTCCAAAAATTCTTCCCGGACACTCGGCAAAGCCTGTTGTTCCAAAACCTACTCCTGCTTAAGAGGGTGCTGCCAAGGATGATTTCTCCATCCAGATGGCCTGTCGTGATATAGGAAAACGAGCCTGATGGAAATCCTGCCAACCCGCTTCTCGGGCAAGCTCACCGAGTTCCCGGAAAGAGAAGGCACGTCTGATTGAGAGTCGGGCATCGTGCACCGTCATGGGATCACGCAGGAGAAGGGCGGTGAGTAGCCAGATGGCGATCACTCCCATCTTATTCCTTTCAAGATCGGCAACAAGCAGACGGGATGCGCTCCGATTGAAGGCGTTTCTGAGCACAACAACGGCATCCTCCTGACTGAAGTGATGAAGCGCCAGTGAGCAAAGGACAATGTCCCAAGTGCCTGTCCCCCAGGATCGGATATCGCCTTGATGAAAGGTGATCTCAGGGAAATCACGACTTCTCTCCTTGGCAACCGCCAAGGTTGCGGCATTCGTGTCGACGGCATCGATTGTCACCTGGATATGACGCTTGCGACACCACGCCACGACCTCTCTTGGCAGATCAGCCTCCCCGGTTGCAAGGTCAAGAATCCTCAGCTGTGGTGAGTCGGGGTAACGATTGGATTCCCACTTTCGGAGAAACCGGAGCAGGAGCGAAACCGCTCCAAATGTTTTATTCAGCCACCGGAGGTTGGCGAGATCGTTCTCAAGTTCCAACGTGGGTTTTCCTTGGACGAGTACAGCCTGGTCCATGAGTTCAGGTTCGTCGGGGTGAAAATTTCTCTTCACTGATCGGAGGGTGAATTCATGCTGCGGGCAGAAGCGTGAGTGTGGCCAGCATTCTTCCGGTAAGTCCCAGCTCCTTTCGATAGGAGTAGTAGAGTTCGGGATGGCAAGCTGTGCATGTCATCTGATCGTGGATTTTCCTCACTCCGGTCGCCAAAGCCTGATGCCGGATCTCGGCTGCAAAATCGACCTCGTAGCAGGGAGTTCGAATGCAGGGACCAATCACAACAACAAGGTCATTTGGGATTAGATCTCTCAACCTGCAAAGCTCCCGGATTGCTCCGGGGACAATGCCCAACTCGGTTCCTTTTTTGCCCGAATGCAGTAATGCGCCGGCAGAACCGTCTCGGGCCACTACCCAGACAGGGGCGCAGTCCGCGACATAGATGCCGAGAGTGATCCCTTTGCAATCCGTGATCAGTCCATCGGCACCGGTTGCGGGAGAGGTGAATCCGGATGTCACAAGGCTTAATCTGTTTCCATGAACCTGCTCCGCGGTGGCCATGGGAAAGTGACCCAGTCCGTATCTCTCCAGAAGTTGCAGGTGATACGGTCCGATTCTCTGCATGGCCTCCGCCCTCTCGACGGAAACGTTCAGTCCCGGAATTCTCCCAAAGAACTTTGCATCGACATGCGGGATGGCATCGAGTGCTGCAAATGACTCGACAAAATCGGGAGTCAAAGTGCCTTAGGTTAGTCGTTGGCCTTGGAGGAAGAGTCTTTCTCCTGCTTTCGGACCGTGGAACTCTTGATCAAGTCGTTAAATTGATCCGATGGTGGGAGAGGATCATCCTTACGCAAGGCCCGTGGGAGTGCAGGGCGCTGCTTGTGATTATCATTGATATCCTTGTAGCGCTTCTGTTCCCACTTGTTCATCGGATCGGTGAAGAACTCCTCGTACTGCGTGTTCAACGAGAGCGCCTGATCATACTGTGCCAGGCCCTGAATATAGCTGAAATAGGCATTTAGCACCGAGGTCTGGGCTTGCAGCAGTTGCACTTGTGCGTTGATCACGTCGAGCTGGACTCCTGCCCCGGCGTCGAGGCGTTCTCTTGAGAGACGAAGGGCTTCGACCGCCTGTTCTACGGTTGATTTCTGGCTGAGGATAGTCTCTTGGGCCTGTTTCAGGTTGGAGATGGCCTGTTGAACCTGAAGGATGACTTGGCGGACGCCATTGTCGTAAGCAACTTTGTAGTTCATCATTGTTGCATTGGCCGATTTCACGCTTCCATAGGTGGATAAACCGTCAAACAGTGCCCAACTCCCAGTGGCGCCAGCGAACCAGCCTTGGAGGGTGGAATCTAGGTTTCGACCCTGATAGCCTTCGATTTGGCGGCCGGCATTGGCATTGATGGTCGGCATCCAGCCGGAAATGGCGGCGGTAATCTGCTTGGCGGCCACAAGAATGTTCATGCGCTGCGCTTTAAGTTGCGGATTGCGAACAAGGGCGGTGTGGATCGATGCATTGCTGTCGATCTTTCGGGGATTGTAATCGAGGTTTCCCACCACATCGAAGGGGATCTCGATATTCTGAATATTAGGGTAGTTTAGACCAATGGTCGTCACCAGGGTGAAGAGGGCAACACGCAGGTTGTTTTTAGCCTGAATCAAAGGTGGTTCCGCGTTGGCCAACTGCACCTGGGCCTGAAGCACATTGAAGCGGGGTACTGTCCCGGCATCGTAGCGACTTTGCTGGTCTGAAACCTGCGTCTGGTAAAGAGCTACCTGCTGTTCATTCGCAATGACCAGCGCACGGTCGAGGACTACCTGATAAAATTGTTGGATAACGGTTGCTATACTTGCGTCAATGGTTTGGCGGAGTTGGAAATAGGCAATCTCTTCGGAGAGTTTCGCGGCAGCGGTGAGGGACGGGGTCTTCCATCCGTCAAAAATGAGTTGTTGACCACCAAGTTCGATGTTCCACGATTGGAAAGGTTGGTCTGTTCTGCCTGTGCTTGATATCCGGTTCACTCCCTGATTGATCTCACCATAAGAGTATTGGTAGGTGCCGTTGGTGGCTCCAAGGTGAGGGAGAAGTCCCGCACGAACCGTGATGTAGTTGCCGGAAGCCTGTCGGATGGAGTCGATGGCCGAAAGGATCTGTGGGTTTTTCTGCAGGGTCAACTGAACGCAGTCATCAATGGTCAGTTTACGGGCATTCTTTGCAATAACACCGGGAATCACCTGATTGCCTGCTTTGGCAAGGGCTTCAGCTGTCAGGGGGATGTCCTTGACGTTGTTCTTGAGGCCGAAGACGTTTGTTCCCGTGGTAGGCATCTTGATGGGGCCACCGTTTGAAGTAGGGAGAGGTGCCGGAAGTGAACTCGGCGTGATCGCGTTGGTAATCGGGGCGGCTTCCGGAAGGTTTGGAACGGCGATGTTCGGAAGGTTCGGGAGCGGGTTGGTGCCGGCATTCAGTCCTGTGGGTGTAACCGGAGGATTGGTGGCAAGTCCAGGATCCACAGAACTCCCACTGACTGATTGATCAGATAGGGAGGGAGTGTTCGTCGAAACAATGGCCCCGGAACCCTGATTGGTGACCGACAGACCGGAAAGGGACTGATCTCCTGAGCTCGGTTGATTGGTGGCGATAATAGTGTTAGAACTAACGGCCTGAAGAGCGCTGATGGCTTTGTTGGCAATCGAGCTTTCCGAGTAATTGTTTGTCGAGGTTTGCTCTCCAAAAAGGGTAGTCGAAAAGAGGGTGCAGATGGCACATAGAACTAGTGAGGGAAGTTTCATCGGTGACTGGGGAATGAATAGTCAGTGATTTTCTTATAAATGTCCAACCAAGCCCGTTGTTCCTCCTGATCGAGAAGTTGCATCATCTTATCAAGATTTCTAACCATCTCCCGGCGGATGCTCTCCACGAGACGGGCTCCTTTCGGAGTTGCGGTAACCATGACCTTGCGTCGGTCATTGGGCTCATGGGATCTGCTGACGTGTCCCAACTTTTCGAGACGCTGTACCAACCCGGTGGCGGCGGGTGTGCTGTGTCCCATGAGTTCGGCAATCCGACTCATTCCCGTGGGGCCTAGGGAGCAGAGGTGACCCAAGAGGAAAAACTGAGGAAATGAAACCTTCCCGCGGGCCAGTTCACCCATGAGTCCCGGCATAAAGCGGCGCTGCATGATCATGATCATGCCTGCCAATGCATCAACCTCCGCGACACAGAGCGAGGGCCGTGACTGATCAACTGGCGATGGGGATTTCATTTAGGGGTGAACTGTTAAGATGCTTAATAAATTGCAGTTTCGGGATTAACTATACCAGAGTCAATCCTGCTCCTTCGATTCTCAGTAATCTGGGATTACTGCTTTACTGTCTGATTGAGAGTCGGATTGCCGTCGATGATGTCGGCGATAAAATAGGGAGGCTGGAGTTCGGAGACCTTGAGGTGGGCCGGCCCTCCTGCGGCACCCGTGACCAGAAGCTCGCTTCCTGAGGTAACCAGAACACCTGGCTCCTGTTCCACGATCACATAGCTTCCATCATTGGAAAGAGTCCGTATGGTTCCGATTCTCCTCAGGGCAAGGGCTTTGGGAGGAGGAGCTTTGTGGGGAGGAAAAAGGTGAACTTCCTCAAGGGGATGTGTGATGAAATGAATGAGACCGTTTTTTTTGCGTGGAGAAGATAAAACTTCCGATGCCGTCGTGGTGTGGGCGGGAATACGGTTTGGAACGATATTTGCCTGCCCGATTGAGCTCCCAATCCGGGTGTGAGGATATGGGAACGTGCAGTCGCTGAGAAGCAGCCCTCCCAGAGTCACGGAAAGAATACGGAGGAGATTCGCACGATAAGTCACACTTGATTTCATGATCCCAGATCACAAAAAAATCAACTTTTGCCCGATTTTACTTCTCAAGCTTTCGCGGTTCAACAAAGCCCATCGCTCGGAAGCTCTTGCTCACAAGACCAGCTATCATCATAAATGCAACAGTCATGCCATCATTAGCATCCGCTCCCGTTGCCTACCTCGGGCCAGAGGGGACCTTCTCCAACCTTGTTGCTGCACGTAGGTTTCCCAGAAATCCTGGGCTTGCCTGCGCCACCATTACCGAGGTGATCCATGCTATCCGTGCTGGAGCCGCTGCTTGCGGCATTGTCCCGATCGAGAACTCCTCGGGTGGAACCATCACGGAAACTGTCGACCTGCTGATCGAACAGGCCGGTGATCTCTTTGTACGTGAAGGACTCACTCTGGACGTGCGACTCGCGCTCCTCGGGCGTTCCGGAACGGATTTCAAGAAGATCAGGACGCTTTATTCTCATGTCATGCCCCTCCGGCATCACCGAGAATGGATTCGGAAAAATCTCCCCGGAGCTCGGATGGTCGAGAGTTCAAGCACTGCTGAAGCAGCCAAGAAGGCGGCGCTTTCCCCTGCTTCGGCGGCTCTTGCTGCTCCAGGAGCGGCTGCGCTCTACGGACTCTCCATCCTCAAGTTCCCTGTGCGTCCCGAGGCACTCAACGTGACCAATTTTTTCGTCCTTGGCACGAGTCCCCTCCCTTCAAGGTCATCCGCCGCCGGGCTCATTAGGACTGCGATTGTGGCCGCGTTGCCGCAGACGTCCGGCAGTCTTCACAGCTTTCTCGGCCCCTTTGCCCGAGTCGGTGTTAATCTCTGCAGGATTGTTTCGCGTCCCGTTCCGGGTGCTCCAGAAACCTATGTCTTCTATCTTGAGATCGAGGGTTCAGCGGAGGAGGCAACGGTGAAGCGGGCCCTTGCCGGGGCAAGACGCCTAGCTGCCAGTCTCCAGATTCTTGGTTCCTATCCCGTGAGAGCGCGCTACCGCGCTAGAACTCATTAATAATATAAGCTCCGACTTGCCAAAACGCCTGATATTACAGAACGATTTTGTGAAACCATGAACAGACAGCTCCATTTTCTTTCACTAGGTGCCTTTTGTATCCTTACGGGCATCTCCCTCCTCAATGCGGCAGAGGCCCCGACGATCACGGTCCGAAAGAGTGACTCACTCAATATCTCTTTCACCGGCATCGGAGGGAGTGAGGGAGCTGCCGCAAGCAAGGTCCTCCAGAACGATCTGAACCTGGCGGGTTGGTTTTCGCTGGTTCAACCGGGCATGGGGACGTTCTCAATCAGCGGAACCTCTGCCGGAGGGGTGCTTCAGGGCAGGGTGGTCAAGGCAGGGGAGACTGTTCTTGAGAAGGCTTACCAGGGGAATGCGCGTGCTGCAGCGCATCAGTTTGCGGATGATATCGTTCAGACACTCACCGGACACAGGGGCATCGCCACCAGCACCATCGCCTTTGTCAGTACCCGTACGGGCCATAAGGAGGTCTACATCGCCGATTACGACGGGGCCAATGGCCGGCAGATCACTCATGACAACACGTTGAGCGTCTCCCCCGCCCTGAGTCCGAACGGTCGCCGTCTTGCTTATACGGGCTATCAGGCGGGCTATGCCGACATTTATCTGATAGATCTGGTCAGCGGATCTCGCGTGCGTCTTGTGAAATTTCCAGGGACGAACTCGGGAGCACGCTTCTCGCCTGATGGGAGTCTGATCGCCTGCACGATCAGTAAGGACGGGAATCCCGAACTCTACGTGGTCGGATTGGGTGGTGGCGCCCGGCGTCTCACCCATACCCGTGGCGCTGAATCCTCACCGTCGTGGGCTCCCAGCGGTTCTGAAATCATCTATGCTTGCGATGAGACCGGTGTCCCTCAACTCTACCGGATCAATGCTAACGGCGGATTGGGGATTCTTGTTCCCACAGGCTTTGGATACTGCACCGAGCCGAGCTGGTCGCCGGATGGTCAGCGCCTCGCTTTCAATGTCCGATCTGGCGGCGGCTTTGCCATTGCTGTCATGGACCTGAACGGTGGCGGTGCACGGATTGTTGGTCAGGGAGAGAACCCTGTATGGGGTGCTGACTCACGGCACCTAGTTTACAGCACCGGGAGCACCATTTCCCTGCTTGATGTTCCGACGGGGAAATCCGTTCCCGTGATTTCGGGACTCGGCAAGGTCACTGAGCCCACTTGGTCCAGATAATCCCCGCCGCCTCTATTTTTCGTGCCGCAATCCTTGATCTTTTCTTCAGATTGTCCCTCAATATGTCCATGCGCTTTCAACACATTACCGTTCTTTCACTTTCAGCACTGCTCACCCTTTCCGGATGCGCCAACAAAAAAGGCAAACAATACGCTGGAGTTGATGGTGATTACGTGAATGGGACTCCTCTCGGCGAACGTAGCGAGGGGGCCAATTTCCTAGGAGCCAATGTCCAGCGTGGCCAGTATGCACCGGTTCAGTTTGGTTACGACAGTTCCTCCGTCTCACCCGATCAGGAGTCGAAGGTTGATGCCGTTGCCTCTGCTCTCAAGGGAACAGGCAAGACCGTCATTGTGGCGGGATTCACCGATGAGCGCGGCACGCAGGAGTATAACCGCAGCCTCGGGGAGAAGCGCGCCCTCTCCGTCCGCGAGGCCCTGATCGCGAAGGGGCTCGGAGCCAACAATGTCCAGACCGTCAGCTTCGGGGCCGAGATGCCTGTTGATTCCGCCAGCAACGAGGCTGCCTGGGCCAAGAACCGCCGCGCCGAGTTCGGCATCGTTAAGTAAGTCTTCCCTGGGAAAATCGCCCGGTGCCTGTCCCTCTCTTTGATCTGAGTCGACTCGGACCTCAGGTCGATGAGGCTATCCGTGAGTCAGTCCTGCGTGTGCTGGGGCATCGGGGTTATGTCCTCGGTGCCGAGGTGGAGGCTTTCGAGAAGGATCTCGAAGCGTATCTCGGTGCGGGCCGTGACGAGTGCCACGCCATCGGGATGTCGTCGGGTACCGACGCGCAACTCGCTCTCCTCATGGCCATGGGGATCGGTCACGGCGATGCCGTGATCTCTACTCCCTACACGTTCTTTGCCACCGCCGGATGCATTCATCGGACGGGTGCTGAGATCCTCTTCTGCGACATTGATCCGGCTACCTTCATGATGGATCCGGAGAGCTTGCGCTCACTGCTTGCATCACTCGCGCGGGGGAGAGATGGATTCCTCCACTCGTCAAAAGGCAATCGTGTTCGATTGATAGTACCGATTCATCTCTTCGGAGCAATCTGCGATCTGGAAGCGATCATGGCTATCTCTGCCGAATTCGGTGTCGAGGTCCTCGAGGATGCGGCCCAGATCCTTGGCGGCGAATATTCTTGGAAGCAGGGTGCAAAAAAGGCCGGTATCATTGCACCAACCTCCTACGTCAGCTTCTACCCGAGTAAGAATCTTGGTGCCGCAGGGGATGCCGGAGTGGCCCTCTGTCTTGATGCAGAATTGGCCGAGAATCTCCGCCGTCTCCGTAATCACGGAATGGAGCAGCGCTATTATCACAAGGTCGTCGGGGGAAATTTTCGAATCGATGCCATTCAGGCGGCGGTCCTTCGTGCCAAACTCCCCTTCCTGGACGCTTGGAATGCCACACGCCGGGCGAATGCGGCCGAGTACCGCGCCGCCTTCACCGCCGTAGGCCTTCTTGACCGTGTCACCCTTCCTGCCGAACCGCACCTATCCAGCGGTCTGACCAATCACCACATTTATCACCAGTATGTGATCAGGGTGAAAGATCGCGACGCCGTCATGGCCCATCTGACGGAAAAGAAGATCGGATGCGCGATCTACTATCCGGTGCCGCTTCATCTTCAAGAGTGCTTTGCCTACTTGGGCCACAAGCCCGGAGACCTCCCCGAATCTGAGAAAGCCGCGAAAGAGTCACTGGCGCTCCCGATCTTCCCCGGGTTATTCCAAGAGGAGATCAGGGAAGTGGTGGAGGGAATTCGTGCAGCTCTTTCTTAAAGGGTTGGGATTTTTCGCACCCCGCGTCGTTCTGCGGCGCTAGCAGTACAATTTCTAAAGTTACCCTTGCAGGCCTACGGTGCATCGAAACTTCAAAGTCTAACCCCTAAACCCTTATCGCCGTCAGGCGGTGAGGGCTTCTCGCTCATTGCCTAGGGCCCCGACCTTCTCCAGGAAGTCATCGTAAGTACCGAGATGAGGGGTCACCTTGCCGTTGTTCACATGAAGAACTTTGGTGGCGAGTTTACGGATAAAGTGAACATCGTGGCTGATGAAGACAAGCGTTCCCTCGTAGGCGCCGAGGGCCATGATGAGTGACTCGACGGTGTGGATGTCGAGATGGGTCGTCGGTTCATCCATCAGGAGCAGGTTTGGTGGATCGACGAGGAATTTCACCAGATTGAGCCGGGTCTTCTCCCCACCGCTCAGGACGGCAGTCTTCTTGAAGATGTCATCCTTGCGGAAAAGGAAGGAGCCGAGGATGCCGCGCGCGTCATTCTCGGAGAGTTCACCATTCGCCGCCCTGACCTCTTCTAGAACCGATTTGTTGGAGTCCAAGGTGGCGGCTCGGTGCTGACTGAAATAACCGATCTTCGCGTTCGGTCCCTCGATCCGTTTTCCTTTCTGAAATTCCAACTGGTCAGCTAGGATCTTCAGTAACGTGGACTTGCCAGCACCATTGGGTCCGACAAGGACGGTGCGCTCCCCGCGTTCAATGGTGAGGTCGAGCCCCTCGTAGACGGGACGCGGAGCTCCCCCGGTGGAGGTGCTCGGATAGGCCATGTGGATCCCCTCGAGGATCACGGAACGCTGGCCTCCACGAGGCGGTTGTGGAATCTGGAAACGGAAGGGCTTGCGGGGGGGCGTGGGCTTTTCAATCAGCTCCATCCGTTCGATCTGCTTGAGTTTACTCATGGCCTGGGAGGCTTTGGAAGCGACCTGACGAAAGCGGTCGTAGAACTCCCTCAGCGAGGTGATCTCCTTTTGCTGGTTCTTGTAGGCGTTGTTCTGCCGCTCGTAGCGGGCCTCACGCTCCTCAAGGAATGCCGAGTAGTTCCCGGAATAGGAATGCAGGCGACTCTCCGAGATCTCGTAGACGGTCTGGATGATCTCGTCCATGAACTGCCTGTCGTGGGAGATAAGGAGGATCGCTCCCGAGTAGGTCTTGAGATAGTTCTGTAACCAGAGCAGGGAGACGAGGTCGAGGTGGTTGGTCGGCTCATCCAGCAGGAGGAGGTCGGGTTCCATGACAAGGAGCCTGGCCAGATGTGCGCGCATGACCCATCCGCCACTGAGTTCCTTGGCCTTTCGCTCAAAGTCCTCCTGTTTGTAGCCGAGCCCCACGAGAATCTTCTTCGCCTTGGCCTCGACCTTGGGATCGCTGAGTGCGGCATGCTTTGAGGAGGCCTCCGCATACTCGGGACCATCCACGGTGCCGGCCTCTTCGAGTCCCCTCAGGAGCTTCTCCAGAGCGGGGATCTCACCGGCTCGTCCAGTGGCCACATCAAGCACGGTTTCGTCACCGATTGCTTCGCCTTCCTGCGCAAGGTGGCCGATCATGGTCCACTCATCCCGTTCAATTGTTCCCGAATCCGCCTCATCTTTCTTGAGAAGGAGTGAGAAGAGGGTCGATTTGCCGGCACCATTGGGTCCCACAAGGGCAACTCGTTCACCGTAATTCACCTGCATATCGGCCTCCTCGAAGAGGGTGCGTCCGCCGAGGGTTTTCTTGAGTTTGCGAATGGTCAGCATGGGAAAATGAGGTGAGTTAACATGTTAAAAAGTTAGAAGCGTTAAAAAATGAAGGATGCAATGAGAAGTGCATTTTAACCTTTTAACGGTTCCACGGCACTCAGTGATTCTTTAACAGTAGCAGTCACCATCTCCACGGTAAGTTCATTCATGCAGCGGAAGTCGATGGGGCACTCTCGAAGGTAGCATGGATTGCACTCGACCTTGCGCCGCAGAATGCGGTGAGGAGGGATGGTGACTCCGACTGGCCCCGTCAGATCAGGTTCCGTGGACCCAAAAAGCGCCACCACGGGGATTCCAAGGAAG
>CAINEX010000125.1 GCA_903847935.1 uncultured Spartobacteria bacterium
CACTCGAAAAAGATGGGGGTAAATTTGAAGCCGAAGTCGATTCCGTTAACTTCATCGGGGAGAGGAGCCCCAAGGTCATCCCGCAGATCGGACAATTCCCCGGATGATCCTGTCGGACCTGCGGGTCCATGGAGCAGGTCCAAATTTTCTTCTCTGCTTTTAAAACCTCCTTGGCTTGGCCATTACTGGAGGGTGGTCGGGAACATCCTATCACCGCTGTAAAAAGTAAGCCCGTGCACAAAACCGGCATCAACCCGATGATGATGAGGGAGTCTTTATTCATGTCACGCCTCTGAAGAGTCCCGGAGATCAGATAATGATATTTTCCCGCAACCCGGATAAATTGCCAGTTTGTTTGTTGACCAGTTCCGCATGATAGAAAACCCCAAAGACCAAAGGTCACACAGATATCGTTGGGGTTCAGGAGTCCCGCAGGCCAACTGAACTACCGAGATGAGCCTCTATTTTTTAGTTGAGAACTGCCTGATCTGCGTTGTCGGCACGTTGTTGTATCCGATACCCGTGAAGGCCGCCTCGTACGCTTTCCGCCATGCAGCGATCACTGGTTGGGATGGCCCGTGAGGAATAGCCTGATAGGTTGTAGCGATATTCACGACTCCCGAGTTCGCACCAAAGGGTTGGTACGCAGTCATCAAGGCTGGCTTCGCGCTACCCGAGGACATGTCTCCCATGCCTCCACTGGAGAAGTTGTTGATATTCCAGACCGAAATTTGGCCGGCATCGAGACCTGCTTCAGGTGTGGTGATGAGGTTGGGGATATAGCTGGCCGTGGTGGAAGGGGCGACATAGCCGACCGCTACCTTCGCACCTTCCTTGCTTGCAGGATCGCTGAGCACGGTGGTAAAGAGCTTCGACGGGACGGGAACCCCATAGGAAATATCCTTACCGCTGATCGCCGTGACGATCGCTTCGCGCCCGGCGCCGGACGAGACGATGAGATCGTCGAAGTTGTCGCCATTCACATCTCCGATCGCCACATTCACCCCACTTGGGCAATTGCCAGGCAGGATATTAGTCAGCGTGCGGATATATTTCCCATTCTGATCCCAGAGACTGACGGTGGCGGGGCCCGAGGCCCTTGAGCCAACAGCAATGATGGGAACCCCATTGGTGCTGACTCCGCCGACTGCTAGACTTACACCCGAGGCCCCTAGCTTGCCAGTGAAGGCAGTGAACTGGGCACTGGGTGCGTTAGAGCCATTATTGTAGATTTTCACGAGAGCGCTCTGTTTACCTTTGGCCACGGCCATGGTCTCAAACACCGTCGTATTATTGTACATCGATTTGACCTGATCGGATGTTGTCGGTAGCGGGTTTGGCACGGTGATGGCATTGGTATTGGTGCTTGTGCCGATACCCGACGCCGCCACGATCGGGCCGGTATAGCCCGGGAACGGGGTGATGATATTGGTCACATTCCCAAGGCCATTGATGACGGGGGCTGAGGGTGAGGAGGCGCCGAGTCCAAGTCGGATCCCTTCCCTGCCTGCGAACTGGAAGATCGGGGACATCATCCCCTCGTCCTCATGCTCGAGGATATGGCAGTGCCAGACATATTTGCCCGGGTAGGGCGGAACCGCAAACCGGAGAGTGATGCTACCATAAGCCGGGACAAAGGCCACATCCTGCGGGGAGACATAGTTGCGCCCAGCAAACTCAGGCTGGGGCGGTAGCTTGGGATCAATCATCACACCACTTACCTGCGTCACGATGAAGTTACCCTGGTGGATGTGGAAGGGGTGATTGAGCCCACCTCCGTTCACTATCGTCCATTCCTCCACCGATCCCATCTCCAACTGGGGAAGAATCCCTTCGCCGAACTTCAAGCCATCGATGAAGAAGTTATCGAAACTTGAGAGATATTGTGGGTTCAGCGTGGAGAAATATTGCTGCTCCAATCCGAATGTCCTATAGACATCGGGTTTTGCGTTCCAGAGGAAATCTGCCGGTTGCGGCGCAAAGTAAACCGGAGGTCCCTTCACGGGAGTTCCGGTGACATTAATGGTGGCCAGAACATAGAAATATTGATTGCCACTTGTGTTATTCGGGGATTCCTCTCCTCCGAAGGCATCCATGAGGTAGTAGGTGCCGGGGTTGGTAGGTGCCGTGATGGCCCAAGTCGTACGCCCCCCCGTTGAGAGGAGCGACTGACTGCAAAGATCCTGAAGCCTCGGAGTGTAATAGTTGGTGGAGTTGGTACTCGAATTCGTACTGGGCAGATATGCCGCCAGCGGCCCGGTAAGAGGGTGAACAAAGGCACTGTTGCCATCCCTTGCGAGGATGGTGCAGTTCGACCAAGCATTGCTCAGATTGGCATCGGCGATGACAGGCATCAGTGCACCACGGGCGCCGACCCAAGCCCAGTTCCAGATCTGAGTCTCTCCCGGTGCGATCGTGATGATAGGATTCATCTGCCCATTGACGAGCTTCTGCCACCCCTCCGTGTAGTTGGTGCCCGACTTGTCACCCGTTTGGAGTTGGAAGAGTTGGAATTTACCGGCCGAGTTGGTCTGAAGATTGACCTCCGAGAAGGCCATGTTGACCTCTGTGAGCTTTCCCTTGTACGCAGGAAATGCGTCGAGGGGATCACCTACCATGATGAGACCTGCAAGCCCCCCCTGAACCTGATCCTTGGTGTAGAGATCGGGATGGGTGTGGTACCAATTCAGCCCAACGCTATTCAGGAAATTCTTGATCGGGAACGAAACATTATTCAGCGAGAGAGGGGCATCCAGAATATAGACATTATCACCCGTACTGAGATCAGGAGCATGCGATCCATGGTAGTGGAAGCTGGTGGTGAAGACGGCGTCGTTCGTGTCAAAATTTGTCCCCATGTAGTTGTACTGGTGGACTTTGAGCGTATCGCCTGGCTGGATCTGTAGCATCGTTCCGGGGAACCCTTTCCGATAGGTGTTCCCGTAAGCGGACCATTGATAGGCAAATCCATACATTCCTGCATTGGTACCGTCGCTGGTGACATTGCTGCTACCCGTTCCGCTGTAGACATCAAAAAGACCATACTTGATCGGGTCGCTATTCGTTCCCGCGGAATACATGTTCACTGTGGCTTCAAGCACACCATTCGTGCTCCTGATGATATCCATCGCCTGCAGATTGGTCTGCGTGTAGGGATAATTGGTTGGGAAGATCACATTGGAGGCCTGGGCCCAACCCGTCCCGTGAGATGCGGCGAAAGCCACGATAATAAAAACTGTGCGCGCGAGGAACTTTCTCATGTGTCCTTGGATTTAACCGTTGTTTGAAAACTCGCAACCGAAAGTCGACGAATCGAAGGAAATCGTCGACGAATCGTGCGACTCACTGAATTTACTCACCGATTCGGGATTTTCTCCTAGTGAGGAGGGCGACGATTCGGTTGATTGGCTTGAACAACTTAAGGAATGACTGCATTGCAAACCGCCACGGAGACCAAGCAATGATCAATAAGCACCTAGGAGATCATGTGACGGAGAGTCGTAAGTCCCCCTACTTCTGGAAACTCCAGATCGGCGGATGGATCTTTTGCACGCTTCTTCTGGGAATCGTTGGTTGGATCCTGATAAACAGCGAAAACATCCCCCGATCGTCGGGGGTATTACTCTTCGAATTGATTCTCCTTAGTTCGATCTACGGGCTCCTGATCACAAGCGCTCTTCGCCCGTGGTTTATCCGGATCCATTCCAAGAGGTTGAATCCTTTAATCATGGTTCCGGTATTCCTCTCCATTGCCTTCCCGATCACACTGATCGAACTTCTCATCATCAGAATCCCCTTCCTGCGAGACCACTTCAACCCCTTGTTTTCCATTCATTTGGTCGGAGCCAACTTTATGACTCTGGGATTCTATGTGGAACTCTTCCTCTTTTCTCTCTGGACCGGCATGTATTTCTCAAGCTCTCTCTTTTTTGACTCCCTTGAACTGAGCCGCAGGCAGCAGAAAAGCGAGCTGGCGCTTCTGAGATACCAGATGCAGCCTCACTTCCTTTTCAACGCACTCACTGCCGTGATGGCCGTCAGCGGTGAACAGAGGAAAGTGGAGGAGCTGACCCAGTCTCTGGCGGACTACCTCCACTTCTCCTTGAGCAAGCGGGATGACGACGCCTCCCCTCTCGGCGAGGAACTGGATGCTCTTGAGAGCTATCTGCAGGTGGAGAAGATCCGCTTCGCTGAGAAGCTGATTTTCCGTATCGATGCGGATCAGGACACGCGTGCATTCATGGTGCCCAGTCAACTCGTCCAGCCTATCGTCGAGAATGCGATCAAGTATGGCCAGCAGACAAGTCCCATGCCCCTCTCGATCCGCATCCAAGCCCAAATCACTGGTGACGGCCTCCATCTCGCGGTCGAGAATACAGGGTCGTGGATTGAGCCCTCAGCAGCATCCCGTGATCACGGCAGGGGAATGGGGATCGGAATCAGCAACCTCCGACGGCGGCTCCAGTTGCTCTATGGTGACCGGGCGAACCTGACCCATGAGCACTCGCCTCAGTACGTACGCGCGATGGTGACGATCCCCATCATGAAGCCATGAACAGAAGTTCCGAAGGGCCTACACCTCCACGCCTGCGTGCCATCTTGGTGGATGACGAGCCTCTCGCGAGAATCCATCTGGCCTCTCGTCTCAAGGAACACCCTGAGATCGAGATCGTGGGCGAGGCGGAAGATGTCTCCTCGGCGGTCTCCCTCATCTCCTCGGAAAAACCCGATGTGATTTTCCTCGATATCCAGATGCCGAAAAAGAACGGCTTCGCCCTTCTTCCAAAGCTCGAGGCGATCGATCCGCAACCGGCCGTGATCTTCGTCACGGCGTTTGACGAGTATGCCATCAAGGCCTTCGAGGCCAATGCCCTCGACTACCTTACGAAGCCGGTCAGCGCCGGTCGACTCGCCAAGACAATGCTTCGCCTGAACAAGCAACTGGTTTCACAAACCGGCATCTCTCCACCAACTATAGAAACAGGCAAAAGACTCAAAACCGAGGATCTGGTTCTGCTTCGGGAGAAATCACTCACCATGATGGTAAAAACGCGGGAGATCGCTGCCATCGATTCACAGGGGGACTACACCCGGATTCACTTGTGTGAAGGGAAGATCCTCATGATGAAACAGACGCTCGCAATCTGGGAGAGTCAGTTACCGGCGGATCTCTTTGCCAAGGTCAGCCGCAGCCTGCTCGTGAACAGAAAATCCGTGGCCAGGATGGAAAGAAAAAACCTACTCAGCTGGGACCTTTACCTCGCGGGAGCCAAGGAGTCGATCACACTCAGCAATCTGGAAAGCAAGCGCCTGCGGGAAATGTTGTAGAACTCCTGCACTCTCAATTCGTCGACGTTTTCCAACGATTCATCGACTTTCATTAGCCGAATCTCAGATTTTGATTATCAATTCATCCATGCAGATTCGCCACCGCGTCATGACGATGATGATGGCCCTCGCGCTTTTCGTGGCGATCGGAGGGCCACTTGCAGTTCTTCAGGGAGTTGCCTGGGTGAACATGGTCCATGATTTCTCTAAGAACGGATCGCTGACTCAGGCTGTGGAGAAAACCTTCGACGGCCAACACCCCTGCCCGCTTTGCAAAAGGATCGCCACCCAGCGCGCGAGTGAGGAAAAAGTCCCCGTCACCATGAAGATCGATAAAAAAGCCGAGGTTTTTATCGCGACCTCAGGATCCGATCTTCCCCTGCCCGTCGTTGATCCCATGATTTACGGACCACCCCTCTTTGTTGTGATGCCGGAACGCTTTGTGGCTCCACCTGTTCCCGTGCCGATACGTTGCGCTCTCTTTAGCTAGCGCTCTTTTTCAAACTCTCCGGATTTCGTGATCCGGTCAGCCCGTTCTCAGTTCGGCGCTTTACTCTCGTTTTCTGGATGTCCGTGTCCGCGCATCGACGCGTCCTCCCTCTCATCCGTCTCATCACTTTCACTTCACCCTTTCCTAATCACAAACCATCATGAAAAAATTGTTCTCAGCAC
>CAINEX010000126.1 GCA_903847935.1 uncultured Spartobacteria bacterium
ATCCCTCCGCTCAAGGAGAGTGGCACTCCCATCAGCAGTACCCGGATCCGGGCATCTATCGGTGAGGGATATCTTGAGGATGCGCGGGCCTGTCTGGGGAGACCTTACCTACTGACGGGAACTGTCGTCTCAGGGCAAAGTCTTGGAAAGTCGATTGGATTCCCGACCGCCAATCTCGATGTTGCTGGAATGCAACTCCCTCCCGATGGGGTTTATGCGGTCAGGGTTTGTTTCGATGGATCGGTACTTTCCGGTGTTTGCAATATCGGGGTGCGACCGACGGTTGATTCCAGTGCCTCCCACCGTACTGTTGAGGCTCACCTCTTCGATTTCTCAAAGGATCTTGTCGGAAAGGTGTTGGGATTGGAGTTTGTTCGTTTTTTACGAGGAGAGCAGAAGTTCCCTGGTCTGGATGAACTTAAGTCCCAAATCGCCTGCGACTGTATCGCTGCCCGGAAAATTCTTTAACCGGCGATCTTTTTCAAGGATTCCCTCATCGCCTCAAGCGGGGCAGGTTTGGAAAACCAGATTTCGAAGGCCTTTGCTCCCTGATGCAGGAGCATGGAGAGACCGGAGGCGCTCTTCGATCCGGCATCCCTCGCCTGAGTGATCAATGCCGTTGTTCCTCCATTATAGACGGTGTCATAGACCAGATGATTCTTGCCTAGGTGCAGATCGCAAAGAGGTGACGGATCTCCCTCTTTCATCCCAAGAGGAGTAGCATTCACAACTAGGTCTGATGATTCCAGTGCCTTTGTAAGGTTTTCCTGGTCGAAAGTGATCGCGGTGACGCTGTTTCCAAGACCGTTGCCGATCTCTTCAGCAAGCGCTGTTCCCTTTTCAAGGGCACGGTTCGCGATCGTGATGGAGTGACACTTTTCAAGAGCGCACTGGACGGTGATCGCCCGTCCTGCACCTCCGGCTCCTCCCAGAATAAGAACTCTCAGTGAGGAGAGAGGCACCCCAAACTCCTCCTTGATTGCGGCCGCAAATCCCGGTCCATCCGTGTTAAAGCCTTCAAACTTCCCGTTACGGATGGCAACTGTGTTAATTGCTCCCATGAGGTTTGCTTCCTTGCTGACTCGATGCATCAACGAAAGTGCCGCCAGCTTGTGAGGCATGGTCAGGTTGCAACCCAAAAAATCGGCTTGGAGGAGAGCTGCAAGACTCTCCGATAGATCCGCGGCCGTGACATGGACCCGGACATACTGTGAGTTGATACCGCACTCTTTAAGAGCGGCGTTCTGGATGAAGGGAGAGGCTGATTTTGCGACCGGATCCCCGAAGATTGCAAGACGAGCGGGAGGATTAAGCCTTTGGAAGATCTTCTCACCTCCGGCAAGATCTTTAGCCGTGTAAACCACTGAGACCTCCGGTGGTATACTCATGCTCCAGCTGCTTTGGCAATACCCTTGGCAAAGCGTGAAAGCACTCGCTCTTTGCCGAGGATTTCGATCATTTCATAGAGGCCCGGACCGATTCCCCTTCCGCTGACAGCTACCCGTGCCGGGTGGACGAGTTCTCCGGTCTTGATCCCAAGCTTAACGGCGGTCTCCTTGAGCGAGAACTCCAGAGAGGCTGCATCCCAAGAAGAAAGGGAAGCATAGGAATCCGAGAGTGTCCTGAGGCGTTCCGCAGCTATCTCCCCAGTGAGCGACTTGGCTACGGCGGGCTCATCGTAGGTCAGTGCGTCGGTGAAGAAGCAGGCCACCCACTCGGGGAGGTCTTTCAGGAGTTTAACCTTGGGCTTCACGATTGTGAGGACGCGCTCAAGAGCCTCCCAAGTTGGCCAAGTAATCCCCGCCTTCTCGAGGAAGGGGATCGCCAACTCGGCGTAGCGAGCCAGATCCATCTGGAGCAGATACTGCCCGTTGATCCAGAAACATTTGTCCAGGTCAAAGGCGGCATTGCGTCTGTTGACCTGATCGAGGTCGAAGAGAGCGATGACCTCCTCCGTGCTGATGATCTCTCGGTTCTCCTTGGGTGACCAGCCGAGAAGGCTCAGGTAATTGCGGACTGCCTCGGGTGCGTACCCAGCTTCGGGATAGGTGCCCAAGGCGGCTCCCTCGTCACGCTTGCTCATCTTGCTCCCGTCACGGTTCAGGATCAGCGGCATGTGAGCGAAGCGCGGTGGCACGGCTCCCAGGGCCTTGTATAGTTCGACATGCTTTGGAGTGTTGGAAAGATGATCCTCACCACGGATGACATGGGTGATCTTCATCTCAATGTCATCGACAACGCTCACGAAGTGGAAGATCCAGGAGCCGTCGGGGCGACGAAGCGTGAGGTCGGGGTGGGTACCGGGATTAGTGAGGTCGAACTCGATCTTTCCGCAGATCTCGTCCTCGACGACGACCTTCTCACGGGGTGAACGGAAACGGATGGCCCCATTGTCCTCGTAGAGATGGCCAGCCTTCTCGAGTCGGGAAAGATACTCCTCGTAGATTGCGCCTCGTTCGCTCTGGTAGTAGGGGCCGTGGTTCCCCCCCTTCTGAGGACCCTCGTCCCAGTCGAGTCCGAGCCAGTGAAGTCCGTCAAGGATGACTTGCTTGGCCTGCTCCGTATTGCGGGTGTGGTCGGTGTCCTCGATGCGGAGAACGAAGGTGCCGGCGTTTTTACGGGCATAGATCCAGTTGAAAAGGGCGGTGCGTGCTCCTCCGACATGGAGGAGACCGGTGGGAGAGGGGGCGAAGCGGGTGCGTACAGACATCCCTTCATGAGAATTCATTTACGGAGCCAACTCAAGCGCGTAGGTTGTCGTTTCCATCCAAAAATCATACACACCATGACACTCGCCGAAAAAATCGACCAAGATCTCAAGGAAGCCATGAAAGCCCGCGAGGCCGATCGCCTCAGTACGCTCCGGATGGTCAAGTCGGCCTTCAAATATGCTGCCATCGAGAAGGGGGGCGCCGATGCCGTCGTGGACGACGAGATTGCCACGACTGTTCTCCGCAAGCAAATCAAGCAGCGAGAAGATGCGGCTGAGGGTTTTGAAAAAGGAGGTCGTCCTGACTCCGCGTTGAAGGAGCGTGCAGAAATTACACTTTTGTCCACCTACCTACCTGCTTCACTTTCACCCGAGGAGCTTTCCGCTCTGGTTAAGGAAGCTATCGCAGAGGTCGCAGCATCTTTGGGAACACCTGATTCGCTCGGGAAGGCCCAAATGGGAGCCGTCATGAAGGCAGTGCAGGCCAAGGCTGCCGGACGTGCAGACGGCAAGAGTCTGAGCGCCGAGGTTCAGAAGCTTCTCTCCTAACTACCCCGAGAGATCGCAAGATTTCGCTCATGAAAACCCCGGTCACTCATGCCGCCGCCGTTATCGTCGGAGGTGGTTCGGGGAACCGTTACGGTGGGGACAAGCTGACTGCATTGATCGCGGGGAAGCCCGTTATTGCCTGGACGATGCAAGCCTTTCAGGCGGTCCCGAGTATCGAAAGTATTGTGCTGGTCGTTCCGCAGGGACGTGAAGAGGAGTTCCGTTCCATCGCGAGATCGGCCGGGATTTCCAAGCTCATAGCGATCGTGACTGGTGGATCGACTCGTCATGAATCCGTGAGGAAGGGGTTACTGGCACTTCCAACTGCTATCGAATTGGTGGCCATTCACGATGCGGCTCGTCCCCTTGTCAGTCCTGAGCTTATTGGCCGATGCCTCCAGGTCGCTTCACAATCCGGTGCCTCGGCTGCTGCTTCTCCAGTCTCCGATACCCTTCATCAGGTTGATCAGGAGGGATGTGCTGTCAGGACCATCGACCGCTCCGGTCTCTGGGCTATGCAGACGCCCCAGGTCTTCCCTGCCACCGGTCTTAAAAACCTTCTTGAAACCCAGCTGCCTGGAACGCCGACCGACGAGGTCTCCGTGGCTCTCTCGGCAGGATGGAGGATTCCCTTTGTGGAGAATCATGAGTCGAATCTCAAAATCACCTGGCCCTCGGACATCAAGGTTGCCGAGGCTCTCCTGCAAGCCCGTTCCGCATAAATGACCGCCCGCCTCTCCACGCTGGCCAACGGATTACGTGTGGCCAGTTACGCAATGCCCTCCTCCCAGACCGCTGCAGTCGGAATCTGGTGCGCGGTAGGAGCACGTCATGAACCGGCCCGCATCGGTGGCATCTCCCACTTTCTCGAACACCTTCTCTTCAAGGGAACCAAAAAACGCACGGCAAGGCGCATCAGCGAGGAGGTCGAGGGGGTGGGGGGGGACTTGAATGCCTACACCGCCGAGGAACGCACCTGTTATTACGCCACCGCGGCCTCGGAACACTTCTCCCGCGTCACCGGAGTTCTAGCCGACATGTATTTTCATTCCCTGCTGGATGCTGACGAGGTGGAGCGGGAGCGCGGAGTGATCGTGGAGGAGATCGAGATGATTCGTGATGAACCGGCCCAGCATGTCCAGGAACTCCTGACCGCTGAGACCTGGCGTGGTGATGCACTCGGACGCCCGATCACGGGAACCAAGAAGAGTCTTGCCGCCATCACTCGTCGGGATCTTAAGACCTATTTGAAAGATCACTATCACGCCAGTCAGACGATTCTGACAGCCGCTGGGGATGTGGATCATGATGAGATCGTCACCTTGGCCGAGAAACTCCTCGGGAAGCTTCCCAAAGCAAAAGTCTCGTTACGTAAGAAAACAAAAGACTCCTCCAGCGCAGCACCTCCGCGTCAACACGCACCAAGGATCATCCTCGAATTGCGTGATACCCAGCAGACACAGATCGCCCTATCCTACCGTGGTGTCGGATCCCACGATCCACGAAGGTATGCCGTGAATCTTCTCCACGTGATTCTCGGTGGAAACATGAGTTCTCGTCTTTTTCAGGAACTCCGTGAGCACCGAGGCCTCTGCTACTCCGTGAGCACCTCTCTCTCCACCCATTCCAATTGCGGAGCCTTTGAGGTTGCCCTCGGGCTTGATGGTGAGAATGTGCTTAAAGCGTTGAAACTGATCTTTAGGGAGTGCCGCAATATCGCCGAGAGGGGGCCCTCCAAAGCCGAGCTTCGGCGTGCGTGCGATTATTCGATCGGAACAAGCCGAATGGCACTCGAGCGGGCCGCCACTCAGAATTATCGCATCGGTTCGTCACTTCTGACCTACGGTAAAATCCTATCCCCTGAAGTCTATTATGAACGGGTGGGGAAGGTCACCGTTTCCGAAGTGCAGAAAGTGGCCTCACAGATCTTCCAGAACCGCACTCTCTGCCTCGCCATGGTTGGTCAAGGCCCTGCAGAGAAAGAGTTGATGGGGTTGATTCGCTCCGAAAAGTAGTTCACAGGGGCTTTTTTTATAAGCAAGTGATCCATAGAGTAGAAAACTTCTATGGGCAATACCCCGCGACTACGCCGTTAGGCGTTCGCAGGCGGTCACTGTATTCGCCATCAGCATCGCAATCGTCATCGGGCCGACGCCGCCGGGAACCGGTGTGATCGCCTTGCACTTGAGAGCCACGGCCTCAAAGTCAACGTCGCCAACAAGGCGGTAGCCGCTCTCGGTGGAGGGATCATCGACCCGATTGATCCCGACGTCGATCACAACGGCTCCATCCTTGATATGTTCGGCACCGAGAGCCTTTGGTCTGCCGATTGCGGCAATGACGATATCGGCGCGGCGGGTGATGGCCGCAAGATCCTTTGTCCTGGAGTGAGCAATGGTCACGGTGGCGTCGCCCCCCTTGCCTTTTGCCATGAGAAGCAGGGCCATCGGTTTGCCCACAATCAGGCTGCGCCCGACCACGACTACCTCGGCACCCGAGGTCTCGATGCCCGACGCGATAAGGAGCCTCTGGCAACCGAGAGGTGTGCAGGGAACGAAGGCGGTCGGATCCTCCATGGCAAGTTTCGCCACGTTGATCGGATGGAATCCATCCACATCCTTGCGTGGATCGATCGCAAGGGTTACGGCGTGTTCGTCGATATGCTTCGGAGGAGGGGACTGCACGAGGATGCCATGGATGGCTGGATCGGCGTTGAGTTCGGAAACGAGATTAAGAACCTCCTCCTGACTGGTAGCGGCCGGAAGCTCGAACTTGCGGGAGTGCATTCCAAGAGAGGCGCAGGTGCGGTCCTTGTTGCGGACGTAGGCTTGGGAAGCGGGATCTACGCCGATGAGCACCACGGCGAGGCCTGGCGTGATGCCGCGAGCTTTGAGTGAATCAATGCGGGCGCGAGTCTCGAGTTCGACTTCGGCGGCGACCGCCTTACCATCAATGAGTTTCATGAGATTTGGGAAATTGGGAGGAGGGAAAGAAGTGAGTTATCAAGAAATCAGGAAAGCAGGAATAAACGTGAAGGAAAATTTCAACAAGGAAGGTCAGGCAAATTTATTCGC
>CAINEX010000127.1 GCA_903847935.1 uncultured Spartobacteria bacterium
ATACGGCTTCAACAAGAGCCACAGTGCTGCCTACGGACTGATCTCTTACCAGACAGCCTACCTGAAGGCGAATCACCCCGTTGAGTTCATGGCGGGACTTCTTGGTAATGAAATCAATAACACCGACAAGATCGCCACCTTCGTCGGTGAGTGCGGGCGCATGGGGATCAAGATTCTACCCCCGGATTTGAACCGAAGTGCCCTCACGTTCCTTCCCGAGGTGTTCCCCGGTGGCAAGGCGATCCGATTCGGACTTGCTGCCATCAAGAATGTCGGAGAGGCCGCCATGGAAGCCGCCATTGCCGATCGTGAGGCCAACGGCCCCTTTAAGTCCCTTGAGGATTTTTGTTCCCGGCTCGATTCCAGAACGGTCAACAAAAAGATCCTCGAAAGTCTGATCAAATCAGGTGCTTTCGATTGGGAGAAGCGTCATCGTGCCGCGCTCATCATTGCCATTGACGGAGCCATGGGAGCAGCCGCTTCAGTCCAGCAGGACCGTGCCAGCGGACAGGTCTCGCTTTTTGATTCGATGCTCGATCTCGCGCCCACGCCGAACAGTTCTGGAAGGTCGGAGACTGATGCCAGCCAGGTTGAAAGGTGGAGTCGTTCCGAACAACTCGCACATGAGAAGGAACTTCTCGGCTTCTACGTGACCGGCCATCCTCTTGATGATTACCGGGGCAACCTTGAATCGGGGTCCTTCGGATCGACTGCGGAAGCCCTCCTGATGAGCGAACCCGGTAGCGTTCGACTTGCGGGAGTGCTGTCCACGGTCGAGAAGAAGTTCACCAAGAAGGATGGCCGTCCATTCGGTGTCATGACGATTGAGGATGACTCCGGAACTCTTGAGATGACTGCTTGGGACGAATCTTTCAGTAAGCATGAACTCATCCTCAAGCCAGGAAGCGTGATCTCCTGCAACGTCAAAGTCGTTCCCCGCGATGGGGCGATCCGTGCCACGGCAAATGACTTCAAGGCACTCACCCCGAAGCCTTCCAAAAAACCTCTTCGCCTCCGCATGGATCGCGCCCGATTGATCTTGGACGACCTACACGCCATCAGTGCAGCCATCAAGAAGCATCCGGGCAAGCGAATCCTGATCCTCGAAATCGGAACCTTGTCCGGATACATCGTTCCGCTCCGACTCAGTGAGGAATTTACCATCGGAGATGAGGTGGCATTAAGAGGGGAGTTGGCACCATGGCTGTCAAAAACCTTGTAGCCCCAGCCTTCACAAGAGGCGGCCTTAATGATTAAAATGATTTCATGTATAAATTAGTATTAATCCGTCACGGCGAAAGCACATGGAACCAAGAAAACCGCTTTACCGGTTGGACTGATGTTGACCTCAATGAAAAGGGTCTCCGTGAAGCCAAGGCCGCAGGCGAGCTTCTCAAGAAAGAGGGGTATAGCTTTGACCGTTCTTTTGTCTCCGTCCTGAAGCGTGCCCTGCGCACGAATTGGATGATTCTGGACGAACTAAACCAACTCTGGATCCCGATTGAACGCTCTTGGCGACTGAACGAACGTCACTACGGTTCCCTTCAGGGGCTTAATAAGGGCGAGACTGCAGCCAAGTTCGGGGACGATCAGGTGCTTATCTGGCGTCGGAGTTATGATGTGCCGCCACCAGCCCTTGAGAAGAGCGATGAGCGCTGGCCCGGTCACGATCCACGTTACAAGGATGTGCCGAAAGCCCAACTCCCTCTCACCGAGTGCCTTAAGGATACGGTGGATCGCGTCCTTCCCTACTGGCACGAAGAAATCGCTCCGGCAGTCAGTCGTGGAGAGAAGGTACTGGTCACTGCTCATGGAAATACCCTGAGAGCGATGGTCAAGTACCTCGACAACCTTTCCGAAGAAGAGGTATTAGCTTTGAATATCCCTACAGGCATCCCTCTCGTTTATGAGCTGGATGAAAATCTCAAACCGATCCGTCACTACTACCTTGGTGATGCCGAGAAGATTGCAGCCGCGGCAGCGGCTGTCGCCTCCCAAGGAAAGTCTCAGAAATAATGCACATGCCGACAGTGGCAGGTTACCCGACCAGCAGCATCTCTCTGATCGCGGATATTTCAGTCAATGCGAATCCCTCCACCTTGAAAAATCGTGCGGATGTACCAATTGCGGACACTTGGGATCTGAGCCCGATTTTTGCGGATGATGCAGCATGGGAAACGGAGTTTGCTGTGCTCTCCTCACGTTACGAGGAGGTGAATGCTTGTCGGGGCTCTCTTGGTAAGAGCGCCGCTGATCTGGCTCGCGTCATGGAGTTCGAGAAGACGCTCGACTACTCAATCGAACGTCTTAGCCAGTATGCGGGACTGCGCCTTTCAGAAGACAGTTCCAACGCCCAATCTCTTGATCGTGACGGGCGCCTCTCCTCGCTCGGCGCAAAAATCAGCGAAGCCTGTTCCTGGGTGGCCCCTGAAATACAGGAAATTCCGGACGAAACATTCGCAAAGTTTCTGGACGATCCGGTACTTTCTGATTGGAAGATTTCACTCCATCGGCTCAGACGTCTCAAGCCACACATTCTGAGTAACAAGGAAGAACGAATTCTTTCCCTCGCAATGCCGGCAGTTTCAGGGCATCATGAGACTTTCTCCCAGTTGACAAATGTCGACATGTCATTTGGATCGGTAAGGGATGACCGGGGGCGTGATATAGAGCTGACCCAGAGCAGCTTTTCCTCCCTGCTTCAACGTCCTGATCACGAGATCCGAAAGCAGGCATTCACGCGCTTTTACACGGAATTCGATGCGCACCGATTCACCCTCGCCAGTTCCCTCGCATGTTCAGTCAAGGGGGATGTCTTTCTGGCCAAGGCGAGGAACTACCCTTCGGCCCTTGAAGCTTCACTCTTCCCTGACAACGTTCCCGTCTCGGTCTATGATAACCTGATCGTGGCTGTCCGTGAACGTCTGCCCGATCTGCACCGCTATTACGCCTTACGCAAGCGGGTCTTCAATCTTCCTGAACTTCACGTTTACGACACCTATGCACCACTCGTTGGAGCTGTGCAGAGCGATGTCTCCTTTGATGAGGCGATCGCCAAGGTTCTTGATTCGCTGCACCCTCTTGGTGACGAATACACGGACATCCTCTCCCGGGGTCTGAGGCAAGAGCGCTGGTGCGACCGCTACGAGAACAGGGGGAAGCGGAGTGGAGCCTTCTCCTACGGAACCTACGGGGGCCCGCCCTATATTCTCATGAATTACAAGGCGGATGTCTTTTCCGACATCTACACCTTGGCCCATGAGGCGGGGCACTCGATGCATACTTGGTATGCGAGGGGGAGTCAGAAATTCCAGAATTACCACTACCCGATTTTTTTGGCTGAGGTTGCCTCGACCTTCAACGAGATCCTTCTCACCGAGCACCTTCTTGCCACGACGACAGACCGCGCGATGAGGGCTTACCTGATCAATCGTCAGGTCGATGATCTCAGGGGTACACTGTTCAGGCAGACGATGTTTGCCGAGTTCGAAAAGTTGATTCATGTGGCCGAGGAATCCGGGGCCGCCCTGACCTTGGAAAGCTTCCGCCTCATCTACCGGGAACTTCTCAATACATACTTCGGTGGGGGAGTCGTGATCGATGACGTGCTGGAACTTGAGTGCCTCCGCATTCCCCACTTCTACAGTGCGTTTTATGTCTACAAGTACGCAACCGGCATTTCCGCGGCAACAACATTGGCTACCCAAGTCCTTTCGACCGGGGAGACTTCACGGTACTTCGGTTTCCTGAAAAGCGGGGGTAGCAAGTTCCCTATTGAAACGCTTGCAGAGGCAGGAGTCGATATGTGCACCCCTGCACCGGTGAATGCGGCACTGGACCTCTTCTCACGGCGAGTGGGTGAACTCGAGTCCCTCCTGCAGGAATAGCAACCCTCTCGACCCATGAATCGTGGATTTATCGACAAACTAGTCGAGCGAATCCGTTTTGTAGAACCGGGGGATATCGGTCATTACCTGCAGCTTCTTTCACGGGAGAAGGGATTTCTGGAGGCAATCTTCAATGCGATCCTAGAGGGAGTTATCGTGACGGATCCTCAGGACAGGATCATCTACATGAACAAGGCGGCTTGTTCCTTTTTCGGAGTGGCCGGAGCGGAACATATCGGCATCCATCTCTCCAAGTCGATTCCCGGATTGGATCTCGATTCCGTAACCTCCTCGGGGGACATCATGAGTCGAGACCTGGAGGTCTTTTATCCCGAACGTCGCTTTCTGAATTTTTATATCACACCGCTGATGAGCGATGAGAAGGAGACCTCCCGGCAGGAACTTGTCGGCAGAGCTATCATCCTCAGGGACATCACGGAGGAAAGACGAGAGAAACAGGAGACGATCGAGAGCGAGCGCTTCTCTGCGGTGACACTGCTGGCTGCAGGTGTGGCCCATGAAATCGGAAATCCACTCAACTCGCTCGACATCCAGCTTCAATTAATGGAACGCCGTCTGAGTAAATCTAAAGGAGAATCCGAGAATCTCGCAGAGATACGAAAATCGGTGGAAATAGCAAGGGGCGAGGTGGCACGCCTTGATCAAATCATCTCAAAGTTTCTCAAAGCAGTCCGTCCCTCCCCCCTGGAGAGCGAGCCTTCTGATTTCAATTCCCTGATCCTGGAATGTGTCGGCTTTCTCAAAGCAGAAATAGAAGACAGGGGGATCACCGTTGAACTTTTCCCCTCGAAAGGCATCCCTCCTGTAACTGTAGACAGGGATCAGATCAGGCAGGCTCTGTACAATGTGATTCGCAATAGTTTTCAAGCCATGGGCGCGGACGGAAAGCTGCGTGTGGCAACCGGATGCGACGATACACATATCTGGGTCAGTATCGGCGATAACGGCGGGGGAATCGACCCAAAGGTGGCCGACAAGATCTTTCAACCCTATTTCACGACAAAAAAAGATGGGAATGGACTCGGGCTTCTTGTCGTCCAACGCATCGTCAGGGCACACGGCGGTGAGATTGAGCTCCGCAGCGCTGCCGGAAAGGGACTCCTCTTCACTATCCGACTGCCTCGAGATGACAGGAAAGTACGCTTCCTTCCACCCATCTCCGAAGACAAACATTCACAGGGGTAAAAAGTGATGAAAACGATCGTGAGAAAACTTCATCCCGTATTCCATCAATTCACTTGTTTTCCAATACCACTCATCATCTTAATCCCTGTAAGTCACCTTAAAGGATCACCACCTGCACCATGAGCACACTCAAAGTCGGCGACAAAGCCCCCGCATTCTCAACCCAAGCCGTTGGTGGAACATACGGGACCGGCACCCAGGTAAATCTCTCCGATCTTTTGGGACAAGCAGTCGTCCTCTACTTTTATCCCAAGGATGACACGCCGGGTTGCACAACGCAGGCTTGCGGAATTCGTGATGAGTGGCAGTCAATCAAGACCACCGGGGCTCATCTCTTCGGTGTTAGCATTGACTCCGAGAAATCTCATGAGAAGTTCATTGCGAAATTCGACCTCCCATTCCCCCTGCTGAGCGACAACGGCAAATCAATCGTTTCGGCGTATGGAGTATGGGTGGAGAAGTCGATGTACGGAAAAAAGTACATGGGGACGGAGCGCACGAGTTTTGTGATTGATAACAAAGGCAGGATTGCTGCGATTTTCCCAAAGGTTAAACCTGCCGAGCATCTCGGATTGGTGATGAAAGCATTAAAAGAGCTGGAAAACTAAAGGTTTTTACTACGGGAAAATCACGTCCGCGCTTTTCAGCAGTCTGCTTTCCGGAGCGAAGAGAAAGCTTCTCCAAGGTGTCTGATCACTGAAGTAGCGGCAAGGGACTCCTGAGAGTCTTGGTCATTGAAGATTGCTATTTCCGCGGCACGTCCGCAGATCCATGCACCAAGCATCGCGGCATCCCGGGGAGTGTGTCCGCCACCAATCATCGCAGCAGTGACGCCGGTAAGGACATCCCCCATCCCGCCGCTCCCCATGCCCGGGTTGCCAGTACTGTTGAACACAGGCGGGTATCCCTGCTCTGCGATAATTGTACGCGCCCCCTTCAATAGCAGGGTGACTGGATAGCATGTTACAAATTCCGTAGCCCAATCACGGCGCGTTCGTCCTATTTGTGGAAAAAGCCGCTCCATTTCTCCGGGATGTGGAGTCAGAAGACGAAGGCCTGCACAGTCGGAAAGAAGCGAGGAATCTGCAGATACCGCATTCAGCGCATCCGCATCCACGACACAAGGTGATGCGACGTCTCGGACTAATGACCGAAGCTCTTCATGATAAGCGCTTCCGAGACCTGGACCGAGCGCTAGCACATCCATTTTCTCGTTAAGAACGTCGCCGTATGTTTCAATCTGCCGCACCATGACTTCGGGAATACAGGAAACGGCTAGAATCTCGTAGGATTCGGGCAGGGCATAGAGTGTGACAAGACCAGCGCCAGCATGAACTGAAGCCGAGGAGGCCAGCCTTGCGGCACCAAGATAACCCGATGATCCGGCAAGGATACCGATCCGGCCATAACTTCCTTTAAAGGTATCGAAGCCACGAATCGGCAGAAGATGGCGTAATTGCGATGGAGTGATGACTGAAGCGAGATCTCCTTCTGCTAGAGAAAGACCGGGAAGGGATACCAATGCAATCCTGCCGACAAACGGGGTGGCTGTATCAGCAACCAGCCCTGATTTCACTGCTCCTACAGTTACCGTCAGATCAGCTTGCACGCAAGGGGTGAAGACTTCTCCCGTAGTGGCATCAAGTCCGGAGGGAAGATCGACAGCAACGGTAAAACCACCAGATTCCTTACGGAGGAGATTCATCTCCATGATCTGATCAGCAACAACACCTTTGGGAGATCCAAGCGCTCCGATTCCAAGAAGCCCGTCGAGAATGACAAGGGGAGTGAAAACGGGTGGAATAGAGCTGATGTATTCGGGACGCTTCAGGGATTCCAGATGATGACGTGTCAATGGCACCATCTCATCGACAGGGACCGACAAGCGAATCAGAACACTCCATCCTCGGGCTTCAAGATGGCGAGCCACTACAACGGCATCGCCACCGTTATTACCCTTTCCACAAAAAACAACGAGTGTTGAGGACTCGGAGAAATACTGTTGGATCAACCTGGCAATACCCTCACCAGCGATCTCCATCAAGCCAGATGGGGTAACTCCGTCACGAAAAGCAGCATTCTCAGCAGCCCTCATTTGTTCAGCTGTCGCAATCATGGAAAGATTCTGTTTGTTCTTTTATTGAGAAATATAAGCCCATCCTCGTTCAATACTCCTCAACCCTGCATCCCTGCACGAGCTATAACAGATTTCTTCAAACCGTCAGCCGCTCCCCCCTTAGACTTAATACTCTAAGCATGACTTCCTCGATCAGGTTATTGGGACATGAGGCTCCTGCGGTGATGGCAACGCAGGCATTAATCCCGGTCCCGGGAAGCCAAGAGTGATGGGAACTTATCTCAAGCTTCTGTTGAAGGTCGAAGTGCCGAATCAGTTCGGGTGACTCAAGGCACTCTTGATTGCGAATGAAGTAGGTCGGGACTTGCTGTTCCCCCATCTCGGCAAGGTGCGTGGTGTTTGAACTGTTATAACCACCCACGACAAGGAGCAGATCAGGTGGTGTCACAAGAAGTTCCTTGAGCGCGTCCTGCCTATCTTGCGTAGCCCCGCAAATGGTATCGAAAAGACGAAAGTTATCCCCTGAACCATCACGACTATGAATGGCATCCCGAAGCATGCGCTGTACGGATTCGGTCTCCTCACGAAGCATGGTGGTCTGATTGGCTACACCGATTCTCTGGAGGTGAAGATCGGGATCAAAACCATCGGAAAAATTGCCTGAAAACCGCTTCAGAAACTCGTCACGATTTCCTCTGCCCAGCAGGTAGTCGCAGACAAGTGCCGTCTCCTCAAGATTCAATACGATCAGATAGCGTCCATTCCCTGAACCAAGGGCCCTCGAAGCAGTCGCTCGTGTTTCCTCGTGGGAGGCCTTTCCATGGATGATCGAGGTGACATTCTCACCGGCATTCTGGCGAACGCGTTTCCAGACGCTCATGACATCGCCACAGGTTGTATCAACGATCCGGCAGCCATGCTTCCTGATCTCATCGAGGAGGGAAACTTCAGCCCCGAAGGCTGGTACGATCACGACATCATCAGGACCAAGATCACTGACATTGGGACGTCCCTTCTCATCAAGCAGATTACTGATCCCAAGAGAGGCTATCTGGCTGTTGACTTCAGGATTGTGAATGATCTCGCCAATCAGGAAGAGGCGTGCTTCGGGAAAGACCTTTCGGGCAGCATAGGCAAGATCAATGGCCCTTTCGACGCCATAACAAAAACCAAACTGCTTCGCCAACCGGATGGTTGTCTTCCCCGCTACCAGAACGGAGCCCTCAGTGCGGACCCTCTCGACAAGACTACTATGATAGTGACGCTC
This sequence comes from uncultured Spartobacteria bacterium, assembly GCA_903847935.1. Classification (GTDB taxonomy): domain Bacteria; phylum Verrucomicrobiota; class Verrucomicrobiia; order Chthoniobacterales; family UBA6821; genus UBA6821. Next base: position 8,438 of record CAINEX010000127.1, read on the forward strand.
GACCTGCTCCTGCACCCTCTGCATGACCTCCGGCGTGCGGAGATTCACTTTGAGGGCGGGAACGGGTAAAGTGCTCACTCGATCCTGTTACTGAAGGAATACCGGCGGCTTGATTTGCTCAAAATACTTCTGAGCTGTCAGGAGGGCCGAGGGAAGATCGGGATCGTTGTAATCCTGAGGTCTCGGTGCCTTGGCTCCGATTGTTGAGTCCTCATGTTGGCCCGAAGCAATGTTGACCGGGGTCCCCTCATGGACGAGGGCAAAGAATTTCCCGGCATCATTCGCGTGAAGACGAATGCATCCGTGACTCTTGGGCACCGGCCAGACCCATCCGAGGTGGAAACCATACCCGGGAGTGAATTCCACCCAGTAGGGCATCGGATAACCAACGTAATGACCATGTGCCTGGGAAACCTCACAGGGGACAATGGCATCCTTCAACACGGCGAATCCATATTCACCCGAACGCTTGTTGCGTTCCTTGCGTGTGACACGAAAGTTTCCCTTGGGTGTTGGGTGGGTAGGAACACCGACACAACATGCCGTTACCAGAAGTGGCCTATTGCCCTCCATCACGTAGACCATTTGCTTGTCGAGAGAGACCTTCACCACGACTTTGGAAGGATCCTTGGGCCTATAGGCAGGTTGATCATAAACCTGACGCTGGGCTAACTGGGCACATCCCACCAAAAGAAGAGGCGTCAACAAAAGAAGTATGGGAATAAAACGTTTCATACGTTCATGGAAAACGGAAATGGAGCGTCTGTCAAATGAGGGCTTGCTCACAAAAGTCTCCGATTAGCATGCTCCTTCCATCTTTGACCTTTGTTCAGTAAGCACCTATCATAGTAAGAGAAAAGATGATTAAGGCCGATGACTATAATTATGCCTTGGAGAACACGAGGGTGGTTGTTTCCCCTGCTTCCGCGATCGAGACCTATGGACAGACCAATTTTCGATTCTTTCTCCTGACGGAACCGATGGATGAAATCGGTTCCGTGAGAATCCGCAGAGGTGTGATCCATGCAGAGCGTCCCAGGATTCTTGCTCCCCAGTATATCAGCAGGCTCCTTCTGGAGGGCTTCGGGGATAAAGCCCAGGACTTTGCGGGATGGATCGAGGATCAAAAGGATTTTCATTTCCTCCGCTACGGATTTTCCCTCAAAAAAACCGATCTTTCCGAGCATCTTCTAAGGGAGCCTATGGAGGAGGCCGTCCAGCGATTGGAAAATGAGATCAGAAATCAAAGTGATCCGATGGCCGCATTGATCGAGGGAATCGATGATGCATGGGAGGTATGCCTCATGAAATTCACCATGGATCTTATCCAACGCTCAGCCGGAGAAAATGTTGCTGATTGGAAGCGTCGCGGCCTTATTTAATCCTTTAACAGCTTTAATCTATGAAAACCTTTAAATTTCTGACCCTTCTCATTCTTGGCCTCCTTATCTTTGGATCCGCCGGATACTTCGGATACGAACTCTTTGTCAAACCTTCCAGGATGGAAAAACGGTCGAAATCCCTTGAAACAGCAGCACCTGCGCCGACGGCGACACCTGACCCGGGCCTCCCTGAATTTCAACGTCTTAAAGCACTCCAGTCATCAGGACAACTTGCGGCGGCTCGCGATGGCTGGAACGTCTGGATCGTCACCAACAAACAATCACCCCTCCTGCCTGAAGGCATGAATTTGCTTGGTGTTGCAAACATGGCGTTGATGTTCCAATCCTCCGGTAATCCATCAACAACAACCTACACAGTCGTCAAAGGAGACTCTTTGGCAAAGATTGCCGCAAAACATCATTCTAACGCCGAACTGATCCAGCGAGCCAACCAACTCCCGAACATTAATCTGCAAATCGGTGAGCAATTGATCATTCCAGCACCCAAGATTTCGTTGGAAATCGATCGTGCCAGCAAATCCCTTACCTTGCTTGACAACGGCTCCTTCATGAAGGCCTACAACCTCCTCTCAGCCCCAAGAGCTCCAAAAACACCTGCCAACATCACCTCGAAGGTGATCGATAAACTCGCAACAAACGGCAACAAAAGGGTCGCCTTCGGAGACAAATCCTACTCTCAAAGCGAGCGGATCATCCTGTTGGCCCAGTCACCGGCAATCGTTGGGTTCAAAGCTGCAACCCCCACACCCGCAGCAACAGTCTCTCAACCTGCGACTAATTCTCCTGTCATAACGACCTCGGTGACAAGTAACTCCGCTGCATCCTCGCCCACTCAGGTCACCTCGCAATCGACGCCCCCCCCCTTCCCTAGCGGGTACGTCCTTTCCTCCGAAGATCTCCTTGAGATCTACCCTCTTGTCTCCCGTAATACGGTCGTCGTCATCCACTAGTAGCTCTAGTCATCACTGATAAAAATCCAATGAATATCCCGCCCCTTGATTTTGAACTTCCGATCGCCGACCTCGAACGACGCGTGGCCGAATTAGCCGAAAGGCGTCCTTCTGAAGACCCCTTGCTGATTGCTGCCCGGGCTGATCTGGAAAAGGAACGAGTCGCACTCTATGGCAACCTCTCACCATGGCAGCGCGTACAGATCGCACGTCATCCGAACAGGCCCTATTTCCTGGATTACGTCACCTCCTGCGTGACTGATTTTGTGGAGCTGCACGGAGATCGTTTTTTTGGCGATGACAAGGCGATGCCTGCAGGCCTAGGCCGTATAGGGGGGCATCGATGCGTCATCATTGGTCAGCAGAAAGGGAGAAACGTGAAGGAGAATGTCCTCAGAAACTTCGGGAGCCCTCATCCGGAGGGTTACCGCAAAGCACTTCGACTCATGAGGATGGCGGAGAAGTTCTCCCTTCCCATCGTCTGTTTCATCGATACGCCGGGAGCTTATCCCGGCGTTGGTGCCGAAGAGAGGCACATCGCGGAAGCCATCGCGGTCAATCTTCGTGAAATGATGACACTGAAAACACCCATTGTGGCCGTCGTGATCGGTGAAGGTGGAAGCGGCGGCGCACTGGGCATCGGCGTGGCCGACCGCGTCCTGATGCTGGAGAATGCCTACTACTCGGTGATCTCTCCCGAGGGATGTGCCGCCATCCTTTGGAAACATAGGAAACATGCCCCTGAAGCTGCGGCAGCACTCCGGTTAACAGCCGATGATCTTCAGGAATTCGGACTTATTGACGGAATTATTCCCGAGCCCCTGGGGGGAGCGCATAGAGATCCAACTGCCATTTCGGCTTCACTCACGGAGTCAATCACCTCGGCACTATCCACACTTGAGGAGATCCCGATGAAGAAACTCCTTGAGGAGCGTTATGCCAAATTCCGTGGAATGGGCATTTTCTCCGAATAGTTTTTTTTCACGGATGGCTCATTAGGATCGAATACGATCGTGATCTCTCCCCTTGCAGGATTGGCAAGGTAATGGGCGTGGAGTTCCGAGGGAGATCCCTGGCGATACTCCTCGTGGATCTTGGTCAGTTCTCTGGCCACACAGACTCTGGCCGAGGGGGCTATCACTTCCAAGTCGGCCAGACATGCTGAAAGACGATGGGGAGACTCAAAGTAGAGGCTGGTCATCCCTGCAGAAGCTGCCCTGCGCAATTCGGTGCGACGTCCGGATCCAGATGAAGGAAGGAAACCTCCGAAAATAAAGGGAACAGGCGGAAGACCACTGCCAGCGATTGCAGTGACCACTGCACTGGGACCTGGAAGAACGGTGTAGGCAATCTTCTCATCAATACAGGCCCTCACCAGTCGATATCCCGGATCACTCACCGAAGGTGTCCCGGCGTCAGTAACCATTGCCAGAAGCTCGCCACCTTTCAGACGCCTTACCAACTCGGGAAGTCGCCTCTCCTCGTTATGCTCGTGGAAACTGACAAGCGGTCTGCGGATCCGAAGATGCCCAAGTAAGTTTGCTGCCCTTCGGGTGTCCTCAGCGATGACAACATCGCAGCACTTCAAGGCCTCGATAGCTCGCAGGGTGAGATCACCCAAGTTGCCGATTGGCGTGGATATGAGCGTGAGCGGCGGGAAGGAACGATCAACTCCCACTTCAGGTTTAGAAAATGCAACTCCATTCAAAAGCGGCAACCCATCAGGGAAATCCGATTCCGGTGACCCTGTTTGATCGCAATGATCACCTGATTCACCATTCATTTCTGTAGGATCAATGGATCGTGATCACCAACCCTCGGCCACTTTACTGACAAGTTTTTCAGCCATTCTCTGTGCCGCAATCGGGTAATTCATGTTCTGGTTGGTGACCAAGTCTGAGTTTACAAGATCTCCCTCGGAGAAGAATGGTGTGACACCAACAGCGGTTCCCTGCAACAGGACAGCCCCCGTGATACGGTCGATAACACGGTAGGTAACCTTCAGTGTGAGTTCAAACTCCGAAGTTTGCAGAACGTTGCTGGAGAAAACACGCATCGGCAGGCGCTCCACGCTGACGATGGTTCCCTCGACGATGGCATCGGCCTGATCCGCCGATTCAATGCGATAGGTTCCATCCTGCTGGAACTGCTTCACGACGGCATCGGCCGTCTGTGACTCAAGACGAGGAAGAAGCGTTTTATTCTTAAAGGTACTAACGGCAATGGTTGTGATGCGCCGCATCGGAGTAGGCTTTATTTCACCGAGATGATAGCCGCATCCTGAAACGGCAAACAGAATCGGAATCAAAAGAAAAAAAGGAATTTTCGGCATCATGGTGCAAGCGGAGTCTTCTGCTGCGGAGTCTGGACGGGAGGCTCCTGAAGAGGGATGGGGGAAGCATCACGCATGTTTCCCTTCATTTCGGGTTGGGGCAGCGGCGCTTCGTCGCCCATCACATCTTTTTTCGGGGGGCTATCATAATTGGAAAGAGCTGTCGTCTCAACCTGAGCCTGCAGGCGACGACGCTCTGCCAGACGTTCAGCATTTTCCGGACGCTCCTGACCTGTTCGGAGTGAATCTTCCCCATAGAGGGCCTTTAATTCATCAAGTCGCGTCTTTGATGCAGTCGCTTCGGCGCTCTGTGGAAAACGACGAATCACATCGTTATAATAAATGCTGGCCGCCTTGAAATCTTTGGAAAAGTCGTAGAACCGCGCCACGCGAAGTGTGTCTGCGGACTCCTTGGTCAGCATGGATTTCATATTCTCACCTGCTTGCTGGGTTTTCTCGCTATTCGGGTACTGGAGAAGAAAGTCTTGGTAATTATTTTGCGCCTCCTTGAGGGCGGAAAGATCCTGTGATTTTCCGGTCATTCCGAGTCGCTGATAGACATAAGCGATCTGGTACTGGGCATTGTGGCAGGCTGGGCTGTTCGGATATTTATCAAGTACCTTCTGGTACTCGGCGATCGCTTCCTTTGCTTTTCCCTGCTTCTCCATGGCAAGGCCAAGGTTGAATTGGATGATTCCAGCATGCTTGCTGTAGGGCGAAACCTTCAGGATGGCCGTGTACATCTCTTCAGCTTTCTCCATCGAGGGAACCATGGGGATACCCAGGAACTTAACCTTCATACCCTTCAGGTAATTGTTGGCAATGTTGATCTGATCCGCGACCGACTCCTCAAAGTTTGGAGTCTCCGGGTACTTTTTCAGGAGGTTTTGATACTCGTTGAAGGCTGCTTCAAACTCCCCCTTGCTCTTGAGTTGTTTAGCCAGTTTGAACTGGGCGGTCGGGGCCTCCTTGCTCTTGGGATAGTACTTTGCTATGTAACGGTAAGTCTTGATGGCGTTCTCTGTATCGCCGGAATCGACAAGCGCATCGGCTGCAGCCAACTGATCTGAACTGAGTCCCTTCGGTCCGAAACTATTGGTGGCGGGTTGTGATTTCACAAGCCCTTCAGACTGTGCCTGAAGATGAAAAGGTATCAGAAACAATGAAACCACCGTCAAAACTCCCGATACCAGGAGGCGCTCGAAGCGTAAGATGTTGCCAAGGTTAATCATCCGGATCAAACGAAGCTAGGGAAACAGGACCTCAATCGTCAAGAAAGGGGATCGTCTGCAGGAGAGAAGTTAACAAAGGGATGTCTGGATCTTTCTATGATTCAGCTTTAATGAAAGAGATCACTCCATCGCAGTTGTATGAAATCCACCACAAAACGACGCAAAGAAACCACTCGCGAACAGATCATTCACTCCTACATGGATCAACTGCAGGAAAATGGACATTCCCCGGTTTCAGTCCGACGTGTTTGCCAGGAACTGAATATCTCCGAAGAGGCTTTTTACAAGGAATTCCCATCGTTGGATGCCGTTGAAAAACATTTTTGGAAGACTTGGATGGAGAAGCTGATCAAAGCTGTCGGCACAGGCAAGGAGTGGAAAAGCTTTACCGCAAAACAACAGTATCTGGCCTTCCTTTTTGCCTTTTCCGAGGAGGGTTTAAAATGCCGATCACTCCTTGAGCAGCGTTTTGGCAAAATCACGCTTCTGTGTAACCCATCCTGGCTGGATGCGTTGAAAAACAGTTTCAAGGATTTTGCTGCGGAGCTCATCAGTCATGGGATGGAGAGCGGGGAGATTGCATCGCGCGGTCCGCTTGGAAGTTTCTATCCCGAATTGCTCTATATTCATTGGCGAAGCGTTCTTGAGTATTTTCTCAAAGATGAGAGCCAAGGCTTTGAACATACCGATGCCTTCGTCGAGAAGACCGTTGAGTTTGCCTTCGACCTGCTCCGGACTCAGGCCATTGATTCTGCAACCGATCTGGTCCGCTTCCTTCTTCCAAAAATCGTGCACTTCGGGAGCAAGCATTGAAAGACAAGCCCCTCCCCGAGCATAAAAAAAATACCCAGTCAGGAGAAAAGTCCTCCCAGAAATCCATCCGGAGCACCCCGATCAGCAGAATGGCTGCACTCGGAGGAACCGGAGCCAAGGTTGGAATCAACTACCTCAAATATTACGGAAGGCGTGCATTAGCCGGAGGAAGTGATTCCTCTTTAGAAAGACATTCACGGGAACTGGATGAGGAAAACGCTTCGGCCATCTACAATGCCTTCAGCAAATTGAAGGGTGGTCCCCTTAAGTTGGCCCAGATGCTCAGCATCGATCGCAACCTCCTTCCCCGGGCTTATGCCGACCAGTTCGTGCAGGCCCAGTATTCAGTCCCTCCTCTCTCCTACCCGCTTGTCGTGAAGACTTTTCGTCGCGACTTCGGAAAGGAACCACTCGATCTCTTCGAGTCGTTCGGGCGCGAGGCTGCACACGGAGCCTCTATCGGTCAGGTCCATAAGGCTTCACTGAAAGGGAAGTCATACGCCGTCAAGGTGCAGTACCCGGGTGTCGCTGAAAGTCTCAAGAGCGATCTTCGCGTCGTGAAGCCGTTCGCCCTGAGGGTATTGGGTCTTCGTGAGAATGATGTGGACCAGTACTTCCGTGAGGTCGAAGCGCGCCTCCTGGAAGAGACCGACTACTCGCTGGAACTCGAGCGCTCGATGCATCTCTCCGTTTCATCGTCACATCTGGAAAATATACGCTTTCCAAAATATTACCCGGAACTTTCCTCCCGGCACGTACTGAGCATGGAGTGGATCGACGGTCAACAACTTGACCTATTCGCCGATGGTAACCCCTCTCAATCAGAACGCGACCTGATCGGGCAGGCCCTTTGGGATTTTTACAGCCATCAGGTCCATGATCTGAACCTTTTCCATGCCGATCCTCACCCGGGCAATTTTTTAGTCTCGGAGGGTCGTCTCTGCGTGCTCGATTTCGGCTGCACAAAGCAGATCACTCACGAGTTTTATAGGAAACAATTCCGTTTCCTTGATCCGAACTTGCAGGGCAATCCCATTCTTCTGGAGGAGGCTCTTCGTGACCTGCAAGTAATCATAACAAGTGATACAAAAAAAGAGATCTCCCAGATCATATCTCTCTGCGGTACCTGGCTTGAATTGCTTGGGCGTCCCTTCCGAGCAGGAACTTTTGACTTCGGGGATCCCGGATTCCTGAAGGCCATTTACGACTTGGGTGAGGAAAACAGAAAGGCGGACTATCTCCGCACGATGAAAGGGCAGCGAGGATCTCCCGATACGATCTACGTGAACCGTGCGTTTTTCGGTCTCTACAGCCTTCTGGGAAGACTGCGATCAAGGGTCAAGGTTTCCTTGCCCGAATGGCTCAAGCCAGGAAACAACGCATGAAAAAGCCGGGCCTCAACTGGCCCGGCTTATTTTCTATAAAACCTTGTAAAAGGCTTATTTCTTCTCGGATGAGAGTCCAAGGCCCAACCAACCAACGCCTGCAAAAATCAACTCAATGCCGAGGAAGAGGCCAAGCATGTAGAGTCCGGTGGCTGGCCATTGAGAGATGATCAAGGCTCCGAGAATAATCGAAATAGCTGCGCTAAAAAGAACCCACCCTGCGCCCTTGTGATGGCGCATCTTGAAAGCAAGGAACGTACGGAAAACCCCTCCGAAGAGAATCGCCCACCCGAGGAAGAGGGTGAAGGCAATCGCGGCCTTGAAAGGATGAGCAATGAAGACATAACCTGCCACTCCGTAGGCGATGGCGACAAAGGCGTACCAGAGATGGCTTTTCCAGCCATGAATGGTGAAGAGTTTGATCAACTGGAAGGCGCAGGCAAACATGAGGATGAAACCGATGAACGTCGCGACTGCTGCCGTCGAGACGAGTTGGTCACCCAAGGCAAAAATACCCAACAGGATCATGGAAATACCTCCGGCGATTGCCCAACCGCGGGAGACTGGAGGGAGTGAGAGGGAATTAAGAGAGACGCTGTTATTATCCATAAGAAGCTTTTTATGAGGATATCCATCCAAGCTGGCAAGAGTGAAAGCAAACCTTCCAACTCTCAGGTCCACCATACCAACCAAAACAGACAAGAGGGCTAACTGAGATATCTAAAAAATTGAGGGGACGAGCGAAAATGTTTCAGCAACAAATCCAAAGCAATCACAACAAATGCTAAGTCCCCCTGGGGGACAAAAGCCAGTTTGCGAGCCTCTACTACTCTCCGGATTTTTCAGGAGAGGGTGACTTTGCCCCCTTGGCTGCCTGCTGTGACTGAATCTGGGAGGCAAGGTTTTGCACAGCCTGCTGAAGATCAGTCAGAGGCACCCATCCGATCAGATTTCCCTGCTGTCCAGTCGACTTATCGGCAAAGGAGGCCGCGTTAAGAAGTCGTGCCTCCCCTGTCTTGGAGTTCCACTCCACGACCGAGTTCACCTGCTTATCAGCGATCGTGATAACAACGGAAACACAATGGAATGCCCCCTGATCTTCAACAGCCACTTTCTTTGCACAGGCTGACAGAGAGGCGCAGGCAAAAATCGACAAGAGAACGTAACGTGAAATCTTCATAAGGATCATTCATAATTCCCCATGACCAGATCTCGCAAGATTAAATCATCATATCAGCATCAACATTCACCACAGGGGGCATTTTGAGGCTGATCATGACATCTGAGTAACTGGCAAACTTTCTTGAGGCCTTGATGTCGTTGCTAAAGAGTAAGGCTATGGACACCTATTTCTCTGAACTCGGACGAACAGTTTACGACAAGTGGAAGGCCAAAGATTTCTCCCTGACTGAATTCCCCATGATCGCGCGGATGGCCTTGGAAAAGAAGCCTCCTGCTCGACATGTCGATCTGGATCAACTCCTCCGCGAATTTCTGCTGGATGACAATCAGCCTTTCCAGACCAGCTCTGGATTTGGCCAACCCGAATTGATCGTTTACGACTGTCCAAAATTCTACATTCAGATTCTCTTCTGGCTTGATGGGACCACGGATATCCACCAGCACAGTTTTTCAGGTGCATTCCATGTGCTTGCCGGCTCGAGCATTCATTCACGATTTGATTTTACCGATGTCAGTCCCATCACCCCCCACTTCCAACTGGGAGATCTAAAGCTGCGGGATACACACCTTCTCGAAAAGGGCTGCACGGTCCCAATTCATTCGGGCCACGGTTTCATCCACTCGCTCTTTCACCTTGAGACCCCCTCCGTCACGGTGGTGATCCGTACTCATTCCGATCCCGGGACGGATCCACAATTCACTTACCTGCCTCCGCATGTGGCTCTGGATCCGCTCAAACAAGACGCTCTCACCACGCGAAGAAAACAACTCTTGGATGTGCTTGAACAAACTGAAGACGAAAACTATGCGCCTCTGATAATCAAGATGCTGAATGGATTGGATTTCGAGCGCGGCTTTTTCATTCTGCAGAACTGCGTGGCCACCCTTAGGCATCTCGGATTTTGGGAAAAGGCATTGGAAACATTTGCCCGCAAGCATGGCCAGTTGGCCTTATTGATAGCTCCGACATTGGATGAAATCATCAGGCGGGACGGAATCACTGCACTCAGGGCCTCCTTCGAAGATGTGGAGCACCGATTCTTCCTGGCACTCCTCCTCAATGTCGGAAGCCGGACTGAAATCCTTCGGATGATTTCGGCAAAAATGAATGAGGAGGCCCTCCGGGTCATCACTCGCTGGGCCGGAGAGTTGATTCGGGTGACGGAATCCGGAATTTGGTTGCTCGATGCCTGCTTCCCGCTGGTGTTCGGTGAGGACGATGATCCTGAACAAGAAATGGAACTTATTCTTGATGCCTTGGAACATTTTATCTCGGGGGAAAAACCTTCGTCAAGACTCAGGAAACTTTCCAAACCAAACCTTGAATCCCTCAAAACGACGCTAAGGCACTCCAGTTGGCGGAATCTTCTTCTTTTAGAAAAATCCTCATCATCCCGGAATAAATCGGGAAAAAAGAAGGCAGAGAATAATGCAAGCCAGGTTAAAAAACTCGGACATCCTTCGCTTGTGAACGGATGAGTTTTCGTCAAAGAATCGCGCGATGATGAAAGCCTTTCGATCTCTCCTCCTGGGTGTTTTTTTTCTAATATGCTTATCCAGTCCCGCAGAAGAGTCCTTAGGAACTAATTTTTCGAGTATTCAGCAAGAGGAGCTACTCTCCGGAAAAAAGTTAAAGATCGAAGAGGAAATACCCGGCAATCCTTGGCCACGTTTCATGATCTACCAGATGGTCAACTCTACTCCAGAAAACGTCGCAGCTGTCTTCTGGAACTGTGAACTTGATCCGGAATATATCCCCAATTGCCTCTCCGTGCGGATTCTAAAACATCCCGAACCGGGTGTGATCGAGGCGGAATACACGTTGAAAATGCCATTTTTCCTGCCGAACGAGGTTTACATTTCACGTAACGAACTGACTTCCCCGGCTCCCGGGACCTACATGATCTCATGGCGCGTGGACAAAACGCGCTACGTCAAGCAATCACAAGGCAATATTCTTCTTCATCCCGCCCATGGGGGAACGCTCATCCGCTACACCAATCTCGTGGAACCTGGCAGCAAATTCGCACGACTCCTCCGTGCTCAGGCCGGCACCCAAGTCATGGAATCTGTTGGAGCACTCGCAAGTCAGGTCGAACAGGAGCTTGCGAATTCATCAGTCCTACTGATGAAACAGGTCGAGGCACTCCGTCAATCTCAGCAAAGAGAGAGCACTGGAAAATCAGAATAGTCACTTTGGAAGAACTTCCCCATTTCTCCAACACTGGCTGGGTCGTTGCGATTATCGCAGCCCTCTGCATCGGCTTCACGAAGGCCGGTTTCGGCGGATTCGGCGTCGTGGCCGGCCTTTTAATGGCACAGATCCTTCCCCCGAAGGAGTCCACCGGGGCGGTTCTGCCCATGCTTCTGGCCGCTGATCTGATGGCCATCTGGAGCTATCACAGGCATGTCGCTTGGAGTGATTTTTGGAAGCTTCTGCCAACGACTTTTATCGGTCTGATTTCAGGTTGGGCCCTCATGAGTAGAATCCCGGGAGCCTCTTTCGGGCATGTCCTTGGCTGGATGATCCTGGGCATGATGGGACTGGTTATCTGGCAGCGATTCGACCAACGGATTCTCTCCCGAGTAATCCACCACCCGACGCTCGTCTCAATTTCCGGGTTTCTAGCCGGGATCACCACGATGATGGCGAACGCCGGGGGCCCGGCCATGAGCTTCTACCTGCTGGGAAAACGCTTTGACAAGATGGCTTTTGTCGGCACCTGCGCCTGGTTTTTCTTTGTCACCAACATGACCAAGATTCCCCTGAGTTGGAGCCTCGGCTTGATTTCCAAAAACTCCCTCCATCTCAATTTCGTTCTTATTCCCGCTGTTGCCTTGGGAATGATCACGGGAAGGATGATGCTTGGCAGGATTCCCCAACAACCCTTTGAGTGGCTGGTCATCGTGATGGCCACGGGTTCTGCAATCAAACTGATTGTTGGTTAACCCTACCCCCTTGATGATCGGGAGAATGGAGGGCAGTGCACTCCTCAACCCCGTCCCTCATGGTTTGATAAGAGAAAACTGATAAGTTTACGATTTCACACTGGATCCCAAGGAGTTATCTTAAACATATGTCCCGTATCGCCGAAGAGAGCATCCAGCGTGTCGCCGATGCTAGCGACATTGTTGAGATCATCGGAAGCTATTTCCCGCTCAAGCGTGCCGGAACCAGTTACAGGGCCATCTGCCCCTTTCATAAGGAGAAAAGCCCCTCATTTCATGTAAATCCGTCCAGGCAGACTTTCCACTGCTTTGGATGCGGGGCCGGAGGTGGAGTCTTCCGATTTTTAATGGATTACGAGCACCTTGATTTTCCAAGTGCAGTGCGAAAACTTGCCCAGAGATCCGGCATCCAGCTCGCGGAGGATAATGATCCCAAGGAGCGCTCCCGGCGCGATCAGCGAAGTCGCCTGTTGGAACTTCACCGAGAGGCCTCGGCATGGTTTCACCTTAACCTCCTTCGATCCAAGGCTGCCGATCACGCCCGTGCCTACCTCAAAAACAGGGGGCTCACCAAGGAGATAACCGTTGGATGGCAGATCGGTTATGCTCCCGCCGGATGGGATACCTTCCGCAACTGGGCCCTGAGTGCGGGATTTACGCGTGAAGAGCTTCTCTTGGGGGGAATGATGACGGCAAAAGAGAGTGACTCGCAGGGGGGCTATGATCGTTTCAGGGACAGGCTCATGTTTCCCATTCGCAATGACTACGGTGACGTGATCGGCTTCAGTGGACGCATCCTGAATGACTCGCAGCGGGAAGCTAAATATGTCAATTCCCCTGAGACTCCAATATTCTCTAAGGGCAAAGTGCTTTTTGGACTCGATAAAAGTAAACGATCCTTGATTGATTCTGGACAGGCAGTGGTTTTGGAAGGGCAAATCGACCTGATTTCTGCATTCGAGAACGGAGTTACAAACGGAGTGGCACCCCAGGGGACTGCTTTTACAAACGATCAGGCCAGATTGCTCAAGAGATTCGTCGATAGGGTCATCCTTTGTTTTGATTCCGATACTGCGGGTCAGAATGCAGTCGAGCGATCACTTCCAGCACTTCTTTCTGCAGGAATCGAAGTCCGTGTGGCAAGGCTTCCCAAGGGGGAGGATCCCGATTCCCTCATACGGACTCAGGGAGTGGTGATTTTTCAAAAACACATTCAAGAGGCAAGGGACTTTTTTGATCACACCATTGAAACAGAAATACGGACATCTAATGAGCCGCTGACCCCGCGAGAACGCGCCATTTTGGCACGCCGTCTAGGGGGGTACCTGGCACTCCTTCCGGACACGGCCCTTCGAGAGACGACGACTGCACATGTCGCCTCAAGGCTAGGTCTTTCCATCACCTCACTTCTGGAGAGCGGCACCAAGAATCCCATAACTCTCCAGGCAGAAATGGAGACAGAGGAAGCCTCCACTGCCTATAGAGAAGGACTTCGACCATCAGCTTCCACCGAACTGATTTGCCGACTAGCAATCCTATCATCCGAGGTGAGGTCATGGTTGGCCATTCAGAGGGATTTTAAACCGACAGAACTGGATCCCGAACTCTCTTTATTGGAGGAGTTGACTTCCCATTTTGGGGAATCGGAGAGTTTTTCAACGGCAATATTTTTGCCACGACTCCCGGCACACCTCGAGTCATTGGTTAGCAGTTGGGTACTGGAGACCTTACCCCCAGATCCGCTAAAAACTGTCCAGGATGCATTCAGGGGTTTACGTTTAACATGCCTTAAGAAACAACAGGCCACGATTGCCCTTGAACTGAGAAAACAAGGGCTTCCCGTGGAAAAAATGGCATCCATCCAGAAAGAGATCCTTGACCTGCAGGAGAAGATCAACGATCTTTCCGCCCCTGCGCAACAGGCTCCAACCTCGCTCCGTTGAAAAAAATCACCAAACCTTCTCCAAGCCGGAAAACCTCCGGAAAGCCCGCCAAGCCTGCACCGACAGCCAAAAAGGCTGCAGCTTCCAAGATTAAGCCCAAAGCGGCAAAGTCATCTGCGAAAAAACCACCCCAATCCGGGTCCTCCAAGCCCTCGGCCAAAACCGCGAAGCCGGCAGCCAAGATTTTAAAAACTCCCTCGGCGAAAAAAGCTGCAACAGCACCTAAAGCCACGCTCAAGAAGACTCCCGAGGCTAAACCAAAGGTCTCGGCGCCAAAACCCTCCCCCTCGAGTAAACCGACTCCCCAGAAAGAGAAGTCAGGCCTATCCCTCTCCATCTCAGGTGCTGTACCAGCCAATGCTATCGAGGTTCAGAAACTCCTCAAAGAGAAGGTTCGTGAGCTGCTGAAACTTGCCAAGGAACAGGGATACATCACATTTGAGGATCTTGACGAGCATCTCCCTGAAGGGCTGAATGACCCGGACACCATTGATTCCATCCTCTCCCAGCTACGGGCCGTTGAGGTCGACATCATTGATGCCTCCGAGGTTGATCGGGTCAAAGAGGTCAAGAAGGACGATGATGACGAGAAAGACAAGGAGCGCGAGGAGAAGGAAGAGAAAGCCGACGGACGGCTCGACATTCTCGACGATCCCGTGCGCATGTACCTCAAGCAGATGGGACAGGTTCCCCTCCTCTCCAGGGAGCAGGAAGTGGAAATTTCAAAGCGCATAGAGGAAGCGGAAATCCGGATGCAGGAGGTGCTCTACACGTTCGGTTTCATCGCTCATGCGCACATGGACATGGCCCAGCGTCTTCTCGACTCCCGCGAACGATTTGATCGCGTCATCCAGGACAAAAAGATCGAAAGCCGGGAACGTTATCTGAAACTGCTCCCTCGTCTTAGTCAGCAACTCCAGCGCCTCGCGGATGGGGTCTCCGATCACTTCATCAAAAAAATCGCTCCGGCCAAGAAGAATCCTGCCCCCAAAGACCAAGAGATTTTTGTCAAACAGATTGAGGAAGTCGTCAAGATTTACCCCAAGTTCTACTTTAAGTCGAAGATCGTTGAGGATTTCGTGGCTCACGCGGACGATCATCTGAAGAGCCTTCACTCGCTGCGAGCCGAACACGACAAGCACGCTCAGAAAAAGAATCCCGACGCCCAGCACAAGCGTCATCTCGCATCACTCGCAGCACAGGTTGATGAAGCTCATCGTCGCAACTGGATGACCATCGATCAGTTTCACGAGCGTCACCGCGAGTTGAAGAAACACTTCCGCGATGCCCTCAGGGCCAAGACTGAGATGGTCGAAGCGAATCTCCGTCTTGTGATTTCCATCGCCAAAAAATACACGAACCGAGGCCTCTCTTTCCTGGACCTTATCCAAGAGGGTAACATGGGGCTCATGAAGGCTGTCGAAAAGTTTGAATACCGCCGCGGTTACAAGTTCTCAACCTATGCGACCTGGTGGATCCGTCAGGCCATCACGAGGTCCATCGCCGACCAGGCAAGGACGATCCGTATCCCGGTGCACATGATCGAGACGATCAACAAACTCATTCGTGTTCAGAAACAACTTGTCCAAGAGTATGGTCGCGAACCCTCGGCAGAAGAGATTGCCGACGAAATTCAACTTCCTGTTGGACGTGTCCAGGCAGTGCTCAAGATGGCCCAGCAGCCAATTTCACTCCAAGCTCCGGTCGGAGACAGCGATGACACCAGTTTTGGGGACTTCATTGAGGACAAGTCGGCGGATAATCCTGCCGATATGGCCGCCATCGTACTCCTCAAGGAAAAGATCAAGGATGTCCTTGATTCCCTCACGGAACGTGAACGTCAGGTACTTGAGCAACGCTTCGGCCTTGTTGACGGCTACTCGCGCACCCTTGAGGAGGTTGGCAAACAGTTCAAGGTGACACGCGAGCGCATTCGACAAATCGAAGCCAAAGCCCTTCGTAAGATGCGCCATCCGACCCGATTGCGTCAGCTTGAGGGATTCCTCGAACCGAAGGACATGTAAAGGGCCGGATTGCTCACTGGAACGGCTGGTGACTTGGGGTTCTGGGGAGATTTTTTCCTGCAACTTTCAAGATCTTGAGGTGTTACATCAAGCGACCATGCAGCTCCACAAACGCACTCCCGCCGATCATGAGGAAAATGATCCCGTTTGGGAATTGCTAGATCGGGGTAAGAAATCCAGCCAACCTGAAGCAGGACCTTGGTTTGCTGCCCGGACAACGGCCAAAGCAAAAATTTCTCGCCAATCGTCCGGCTTAATTCGTGACGTTTTCTCGCTGATCATCGGATCAGCTCACACCGGTCGCCCTGGTCACTTTTTAAGACTTGGAGCATTGGGTGTCATGACCTCCGTCGCCTTGATGGCCCTCTATCCAGTCCTCTCTACGAATCCTTCATTGAAGGATGAGACCACACAATCCTCTTCCCATTTTGTTTCTTCGGAAGACGACTTTCAGGAGCACATGGAACTTCTGACTTCAGCTGATTAATCTGCACTTTTTTTCAAGGTGTTAAGCCACCTTGAAAGGCCGGTGTCAGGGTGCTGAAATGATGGGCTCTTTGGCTTTTCAGCCTATTCTTACCACTATTCGACCACCGATACGGGAGTCTGTAGCGACACGTATCGGTAGATGATC
This sequence comes from uncultured Spartobacteria bacterium, assembly GCA_903847935.1. GTDB lineage: Bacteria > Verrucomicrobiota > Verrucomicrobiia > Chthoniobacterales > UBA6821 > UBA6821. Next base: position 25,285 of record CAINEX010000127.1, read on the forward strand.
TCAGCCATATCGATCGGAAGACGGATGCATCCATGCGAAGCGGGGTATCCGGGAAGGATCCCCGCGTGCAGTCCAACACCTTCCGGAGTGATCCTCATGAAATATCGCATCGGTGCCCCCCGAAAATGGGTGCCACTGGGTGCCGACTCAATCCTGCTGCTGACGCCGGAACGAATCGTATGTCCAACACGATCGACAAACTCTCCATAGAGAGAGGAGTAATGATCCTTATCCTTTTCAAGGATCGTGAACTCTCCGGTGGGTGTCCATCCATGTCGTCTTCCCGAGGAGATCGGGGTATCGATGGCAATTTGGCTTCCAGCCATGAGATAGGCACGTTGCTTGGTAAGGGAAACTACCAATCTGAACGTTTCGGGTGTTCCCTTGGCAAGCGCACCGGGAAACACCTTCCCTGGAATCTGGGCCCCGATCACCTGAGATGCGGGCTTCATGACACTATTCTCACGGGATGAAGGAACGACCGCAAAGGCACTCGCCATGGGAAACATCAAAACCGTCATGAAAAGGCGTGCAGCTTGCTTCATCTTGTCCTGTAACATTATCATCGTTGCGGTCAAGCTAGGAAGTTAACATCCGTAGGTTTTGAAAAGACCTTGGGAGACAGATTCATCAGCACAGACCTAAAATAACAGAAAAGCTTCATCCTGAATCCTTGTTTTACAGGATAACGCCAGATGATTGAACACCTCTACATTCACATTCCCTTCTGTCCGAATATCTGTCCCTACTGCGCATTTTACAAAGAATCAGCAGGAAGGGAGCGGGTGGAGGCCTTTTTGGATGCTCTGCTCAAGGAGTCAGAACAATGGGCTCAGAGAGTAAGACCCCGCACAATTTTCTTTGGTGGAGGGACACCAAGCGCCCTCTCAGTTCCTCAGTTTGATAAATTGCTAGCCGGACTTCACGCTAGGTTGGATCTCGGCAAACTGGAGGAATGGACGATCGAAATGAACCCGGCCACGGTCTCACCCGAGAAGGCCCGACTTCTACGCGATGCCGGGATCAACAGGGTCAGCATGGGCGTTCAATCCTGGGATAATGAGATTCTGAAGACGCTTGGCCGCACTCATGATGCGGCCAAGGCCATGGAATCGTTCGGGATTCTGAGAGAGGCAGGCTTCGACAATCTTTCCATCGACCTGATTTTCGGGGTTCCGGGACAATCGCTCCGGTCATGGCAATCCAGCCTTGAGCAGAGCCTTCGCCTGGCTCCCGAGCATCTCTCTGCCTACGGACTCACCTACGAGGAGGACACCGATTTTTTTAAGAGATTGGGTCGCGGTGAAATGACTCCCAATGAAGGGTTGGAGGCAGATCAGTTCGAACTGACACATGAATTATTGGGATATTCAGGATACAGGCAGTATGAGATATCCAACTATGCTCTTGAAGGAAGGGATTCCATTCATAATACAGCATATTGGGAGGGCACCGACTACCTTGGACTAGGCCCGAGTGCTTTCTCGACCGTAGGGTCAAAACGCTGGCGAAACATCAGAGACACCGGGATTTATAGTGAAACCACGCTCCATGGGAAAACAGCAGTCGATTTTGAAGAGGAAGTCACCGAGAGCTTGAAGTCTTCGGAGCGCTTGGCATTCGGCATGAGAACACTTCGAGGTATTTCCATCCAGGATGCGGGACCTTGGGAATCCCCATTGAGGGAGGCTCTCGATAACGGCCTTGTGGAGATTTCCTCCGAGCGCTGGGTCCTTACGCAGAAAGGGCGGCTTCTCGCTGACAACGTAGCGGAAATCTTCGTGTGATCAGATACGACCTGATCGTTGTGGGAGGAGGTCCGGCAGGAAGCACCTGCGCGGCACTCTGTGCACAGCAAGGTGGTCGGATCCTGATCCTTGAAGCTGCAAGGTTCCCCAGGGACAAAGTCTGCGGGGATTGTCTCAATCCCGCCGTCTGGCCGATTCTTGACCGTCTCGGCCTCTCTTCAGCAGTTCGTTGCCTTCCATCGACAATTCCCAGCATCATCCGCTTTTCGGTCTCCGGACATCCGGAACTCGAGATTCCTATCCAGAGCGATAGAGATCCGTCATTATCTCTCGAGGAGAGGATCATACGGCGTCGCGATTTCGATGCTTTGCTCGCCGCACGTGCCTGCGAACTCGGTGCAGGATTCAGGGATAACTCTCCGGTTACTAACCTTCGTCGCTACTCAGGAATCTGGGAGATCACCCTTGCCTCCGGAGAGAAATACCATGCACCCCGCATTATCGGCGCGGATGGACGCAACTCTGTCATTGCCAGACTTCAACATCGCTATCCCCCAAAGCCAAGAGATGCCAGGATCGGCATCCAAGCACATATCCCCCACCCTTCGGGCTATGATGGATCTCTTGCCATGCGGATTTATCGGAATGGTTACGGAGGCTTGGCGGACCTCGGTTCAGGCATGGCCAATCTCTGCCTTGTCGCCAACAAAGACTCCATGAGGGAACTACGCCTGGAGGCGGAGCGTTACTATGGGATCAGCACCCCCGTCGTCTGGCGGAGCATCACCCCAATCTCAAGAGGCCAAGCCAAGGAGCCTGCACGTGATGGGATTTATCTTTGCGGAGACGCTGCCCGTGTCGTGGAACCATTCACCGGAGAGGGAATTTCTTTCGCTCTCAGAAGCGGAGCACTGCTTGCGGATATTCTGTGCACTTCGGGAGGGCTCACTTCTCCTCCCTCATCGCTTCAGGATAGGTCCTACCGACTTGCACATGCTCAACTCTATGGTCGAAACCTCTGGATCAACAGGTTGACACGCTTCCTCTCCGAACATCCCCGTATCGCCCATCTGACAGCTCCCCTGTTGTTACGACATCCCTCCTTACTTTCATTTCTGACTAAGAAAGTCCTCAACCCAAAAAACTCGGATGTGGAATGAACGAAATCCATTGAATTCAACTTGGTTACCAACTTTTATCTAATTCGCCATGTCCGTCGAAATCCTTTCCCGCATCCAGTTCGCTCTTACCGTCTCCTTTCACTTCCTCTACCCCCCGATGACCATCGGTCTGGGAATGCTCTTGGTGATCATGGAGGGTCTTTATCTGAAGACCAAGAACCCCCTCTTCCATCAGTTGGCCCACTTCTGGACGAAGATCTTCGGACTGATCTTCGCCATCGGAGTCGCCACGGGCATCGTCATGGAATTTGAGTTCGGGACAAACTGGGCTGCCTACTCACGCTTCGTCGGCGACATCTTTGGGAGCGCCCTTGCGGCGGAGGGTATCTTCGCCTTCTTCCTCGAATCTGGTTTCCTTGCACTGCTTCTCTTCGGCTGGGACAAGGTCGGTCCAAAGACCCACTTTTTCGCGACCTGCATGGTCTGCCTAGGTTCCCATTTCAGCGCCATCTGGATCCTGATAGCAAACTCATGGATGCAAACTCCGGCAGGTTTTCACCTGGAGAGGATTACTGGAGCCATCCACACACGTTTGCCCAATAGTTACATCGTTCAGGCTTCTGACTTAGGTCATGTCCGTGCTGTCGTCGATAATTTCTGGGCTATGATCGGGAACCCCTCCTCTTTGAACAGGATCTGCCACGTGGTCTTCGGTGCATGGCTTGTGGGCGCATTCCTCGTCATGAGCATCTGTGCCTGGTACCTGCTCAAGGGACGCTTCACGACTTTTGCGCGGACTTCCATGACCGTGGCAGCTTGCTTTGCAGCCTTCACGACCGTCCTGCAGTCGATCAGCGCCGACTCTACAGCTCGCGGTGTAGTTCGCACGCAACCAATCAAACTCGCCTCTATGGAGGGAATCTACGAGACCCATGACTACACCCCCATGACTCTCTTTGGTTATGTTGATACGAAAAATCAGACCGTCCATGGCCCACAGATTCCAGCGCTGTTGAGCTTCCTCTGTTTCCATAATTTCAAGCAACCCGTTCAGGGACTTCTTTCGATGCCGAGCGATGAGTTTCTTGCCGCTCGTAATCCCGGCTTATCTCCCGAAGAACTTGCCAAGATCCGGCCGAACTACTGGCCTGTTGTCGGTGCCGTCTTCCAGACCTATCATCTCATGATCTGCATCGGTTCGGCGGTCTTCGGACTCTCCTTTCTAGCGCTTACACTCCTCTGGAGAGGGTGGTTGTTTAAGACCGAGAATCCACTCATCCGCTTCCTTCTTTGGATCTATGTCTTTGCAGTGATTGCGCCGCAGATTTGCATGCAGGCTGGGTGGTTCACGGCCGAAATGGGACGCCAACCTTGGATTGTCTACAACATGCTCAAGACCTCCGACGGACTCTCACGTGCGGTACAAGCCAATCAGGTGGTCTTCTCCATTATCCTTTTTGCCCTGATCTATATCCTTCTTTTCGTCACCTTCATTTATCTACTCAACAGCAAGATTCAGCACGGCCCGGATGACGATGAAGGCCATCACACGAAGGCGATCGGGGCCTCCTCCGATGCGTCTGAGATTGCCGAAGACCTCTTCTCCCGCAAGGGACGCGCCTCCCATCAGGAGTAATAAACCATATCCCATGCATCACATTCAGCATATCCCCCTCCTGAACAGCATTTGGTTCCTTCTCGTCGGCATCTTGCTCACGGGATACGCCATTCTTGACGGATTTGATTTCGGTGTCGGCATCCTCCACCTCTTTGTCAAAAAAGATGAAGACCGTCGCATTCTCCTAAATTCCATTGGCCCGGTCTGGGATGGCAACGAAGTCTGGCTTGTGACCGGAGGGGGAGCTCTCTTCGCAGCATTTCCTGACGCCTATGCCACCGTCTTTTCGGGATTCTACAACGCCTTCATGCTCCTGCTCGTTGCGCTGATCTTCCGCGCCGTGGCCATTGAGTTTCGAAGCAAGGAATCCAGCACTCTCTGGAGAAAGTCTTGGGATATCGCCTTCAGCACAGGAAGTTTTCTGGCCGCACTGCTGATCGGTGTCGCCATGGGTAATATCACCCGAGGGATCCACTTGGACGCTCAGGGCGATTACATTGGCAACTTTCTCGATCTTCTCAATCCCTACTCCTTGCTGCTTGGTATCACGGTCGTGGCTCTCTTCGCCATGCACGGATCTATCTTTCTCGTGCTCAAGACCGAGGGTGAACTTCAGTCCACCATCAAGGGATGGGTCCCCCGCCTCATTGCTCTCTTTCTGATCCTTTTCCTCTCCTTCAATGCTGCCACTTTCTTCGAGTGTCCCGATCTTGTCACAACGATGATCAAGCGTCCCTACGGATTTGCTGTTTTGGCTCTGGATATTGCTGCAGCAATCTCAATCGGCCTTATGGTCAAGCGTGGTTATGAATTCGGTGCATTCCTCATGTCGGCCCTCACCATGGTCCTTCTCATGGCGGTGCTAGGCATCTCCTATTTCCCAAATATCGTGGTGTCGATGCCAGACCCTGCTAATAGCCTCACCATCGTCAACGCTGCATCATCCCACAAGACACTCGGGTACATGTTCATTATCGCCTGTATCGGTGTGCCAATCGTCCTTGCCTATACCGTAAGCATCTACTGGATCTTCCGGGGCAAGACTCGCTTAGGGCATGTAGGGTATTAGTCCCGAAAAGGGTGAAACCTAGAAACTCCGACCTGAAGTTCACGTTCATCGATCATTCCCCCCAGGAAGAATTCCGCCTCAAGATGGATTTTAAGGGACCACTTCTATATCCTGACTTTTCTTTCTTCAGGTTTCAGCCTTTAGGTCTCATTCTTTGATCTGACTTGGCGGTGTAGTCCAACGGCAGAGACAAGCGACTTAAAATCGCTCCAGTGTGGGTTCGAGTCCCACCACCGCTACGAAGAGGCACATGAAACTTTAGTAATCCAGATTGACCTAGTCTTATTGTCTTGTCCGAGATAAGTCTTTGATTAAAACAATATCCGTTAACACTTTTGCGAAGCTCCCATGAATAAATCTCCAAAAAGTGCCCCCAAATCCCAGAGGGTGAAGAGGGAACGGATTGCCATTGTGGATAGCCAGCCATCCAGCCGTATCGGGCTTTCCCATTTCATTAAAAAAATCGATCGCTGGGAGGTCGCATGGTCCAGTTCTACGGCCGAGGAGGCCCTGGATAAGATTTCCAAGGATGAGCCTGATCTCATGATCTTAGAGATTCAACTGATCGGAAAAGATGGTCTCGAATTCATCAAGAGCCTGATGCCGTTGTACCCGCATCTGAAGATCTTGGTCCACTCCGCGCACAGTGAGGAGTTCTATGCTGAGCGGTGCCTTAGAGCCGGTGCCATCGGTTATCTTCACAAGATGGATCCCATGGCTAATTTTGAGAAGGCCGTTGAAAAGGTTCTCCAGGGGGAACTCTATCTGAATCCACGCATCGCACGCCAAGCCCTTCAGTCAGCCACGCTCCACCCCGAGAATCTAAAAGGAGACAATCATAACCTCCATAACCTGACTGATCGTGAACTCGAGGTCATGATCCTGATGGCTGAAGGTCGCTCATGCCATGAATCGGCTGAGAAACTCAAAATCAGTCCCCGCACAGTGCAGGTTCATCGCAACAATATCCGTCTCAAGATCGGATTGCAAAGTGCGCTCCAACTCCACGCCTACGCGGTCCGATTTTACGGGGACTCAGCTCCCCTTCATCACGAACAACACGTCACCCCCTCTCAGGAACCCAAGGTAACGAATCACGTACTCAGCGAGAAGTCTGTTACAATAAGCCCCTCCCCGACTGTGGAGGATCTCCTCGCGGGTCAAGCTATTCGGGACGCACTCCAAAGGGTAATTCAGCGCTTCCCCTAACCGTATTGGGATTTAATCTTAGGACAACATCACCACCCATCGGGAGAACGAAAGGTGGTGGTTCTAAGAAGTTTTTGTAGGCAGAGATAAGCGGGGCTACCTCTGCCGTTATTGCCAATCATGAGATATCATTGGAAATGATGAACTCCAACTCGCCCGAAAAACTGACTGCCAACGCTCTAAGGAAAAAACGACATTCTAAAGCGGTTTCCATATCGCCGCGTTCTCCCCAGTCAAAAATAGTTACGAAAGCAAAAGCGGGCAATACGAGCAACCCAAACACATATCAATTCAGTATCATCTGCCTCTATCCCTCCATCGAAAGCGGAAAACTTGGCAGAGCTTGGATTGAATCCGCGTTCCGAGAGACAACGCCCCATGCAAGCACCCGAGTTGAATACTATAATTATGCCGTACTGGGTCAGGATGGTATCAACTGGAGTCATGTCACCAACCGCGTGAGACCGAACGTCATCCTGATGATCTCCGATGGCAAAAACCAGCTGATCCCCGGATTCAGGCGCTCGCTAAAGGATCTCATTATCCACTCCAGCAATGGGAATAAACCTTTGGTGATATTTCGGAATCTTGAACCCCAACCGACGCTGAATACCTCTGTCCTGCTTGATTATGTCTCCGCTCTCACGGATAAAAATCACTGCGAGTTAAATGCAATGGATGGCAACGGATCCTCCCTCGGTTGCTTCCGACATCCGAGGCACTTGCTGAAAGCACGGACCTATTGCGAGTAAGCACACGATCAGGATGCCACGAGCGTGAGCAGGGAGATCTCCGGAGGACAACGAAACCTGACCGGCGCGTAGGCAACGCCGACTCCAGCTGAAACAAAGACATTCCCTGTTAGCGAAGGAAGCAGACCGATGGGATACTTTTCACACCCTTTAGGGATAATCGGGGCACCGATGATAGGTAGATTAATTTGTCCCCCGTGCGTATGCCCGCAACAGACCAGTTTGATTCTGGGATCCCTGATGCGGTCGACCAAGGCAGGACTATGGGTCAATGCAAGGATCACGGCTTCGGGTGTGGCATCGGCGATTCCAGCTGGGATATCAGGGTGACCAAGCGTCACATCATCGAAGCCAGCAAGGTAGAGTCGTCCCCCCTGACGTTCCAACCAGGCCCCCTTATTTGTGATTTCAGCAATCCCCTGACGGGCAAGTTCGCTCGATGTAAGGATCCGGTTCGCTCTGATGTCACGATTACCTTGGACGGCAAAGACACCCAACGGGGCCTTGAGTTCGCCCAACGCATCCATCACAGGCGGGATCAGCTTGGGATCATGATCGACATAGTCGCCACCGAGTAAAATCAACTCAGGTTGCAGCGAGAGAGTCCTCTTCACCGACTTCTGGACATACTCTTGGGAAATGAGCCCCCCTCGGTGAAAATCGGTTAAAAAAGCAACCTTCACTCCCTCAAACTCCTTGGGTAATCCCTGAAAAGGAATATTCAGTTCATGGACTTCAAGGTCCCCAGACTCCCAATAAGAATAACCGGCAGAAGCACCCAGAGCCGTCCACGCCGTCGCGCCCAATGCCCCCTTAACGAAGCTCCTGCGTGTGATACTCTTGCCCATGAATTAGTATACCATGATTTGTCGGTAAAGAATACCTTAAGACGACCCTGATCCCACTCATGAATAGGAAGTGCCAGTGGAAACATGTTGCCCTACGCTCTGAGAGAGATTTCCTACTTAATTCCGTGAACTTCCCTGGAAAATCATCCGATTACTATTCATACCGGCATGAGTTGCTTTGGAACCAACTCTGGCAGGGACTGAATTTTGGATCGAAGGCAGCTTTCCTTCTGCTACTGACGCCGATGATGCTGTCGCGGTGGGGCAGTGAAGGATACGGACTCTTTGCCTTGGCTAGCTCACTGCTCGTCTCGATGGCCCTACTCGACGGAGGAGTCAGAGCCCTCACACGGATCCAGATGGCGGATGCCTGGAAGCGCGGCGATTTCGATTCCATGGAACAGGTCTATTCGGAGGGCCTCCTAACCTTTGCGTCGGTCTCACTGATTGCCGTTGCGGCATGCACGATTCTATCCCGGAGCGGTTGCTTGTCTGCATGGTTTCATCTTCCGCCGGGTGGATCCGGCGTTTTAGTAATGACCGTAATCTGCACATCCGTGCTGATGACTTCCATTCTCGGACTCGAGCCACTGGCAGCGAAGGGGAACCTCTCAACCCTCAAGGCTAGCAATACTTTGGGAGCGCTGGCCGCCATACCAGCTTGTGCGCTTCTGGTATTCCTGGGTGCAGGAGTTGGACCGGTGATCATCACCTATGCCGCCTGCATGACTCTTCCTAATCTTGTGGTGGCCTACCGCCATGATCTTTTTGCCATGATCCCTTGGAGCAGGCTGAGAGCCTTCACTCCTCGGGCAGCCTTGAGAACACTCCGTTCCGGGTTCTGGTATTATCTCACGACAGTGTCCCTGATCGGGAAGACTCATGCGCTCACCTTTCTGGTCTCCGCGATTGCCGGTCCCGGGGAGGCCGGCATCTTCTACATCCTCCTCCGCTTCTCTGAAATCATCAGTAACGTCGCCTCCACATCGAGTGAAACCTCCCTCGCTGCACTGACAGCAGCCAGTGGCACAGACGAGCGACGGGTATGCTTCACGCAGAGTTGGCGACATGTCGCCCTCTTTTCCATTCAGGGAGCCCTGATCTTCCTCTTCATGACAGGACACCTTCTGGCTCTCTGGCTGCACGGAGAGATCACTGTTCCTGCATGGATCGGTCTAGGTCTGGCCATCTTTGGGTTGACGGGCTCATTCAGCAGGGTTGTGGTCAATTCATCAATGGGATTGGGGCTTACCCATTACGCTGCTACTGCGGGATTCGGTGAGGCCATCGTTGGCATTCTAGGGGCCTATGCCGGATATCACGCGGGGGGACTTACCGGACTGCTCCTCGGAGGAAGCCTCGGTTCGCTCTGCCTTCTGCCCGTGACTCGAAAAATCACCATGTCATGTGCCATGGCTGGAAAAAGATCTGCCGTGGCACTCTGGATGCTCCCCCTGAAACCTCTCCTTCCCGGAATCTTTGGCTCAGCAATAATCCTCTGGAGCAGTGCCCTGATTGGATCCCTTCCCTGTCTTCTGGGCATATCGCTTTCAGGGCTCATCACCTTGTGGGAGCTGAAAAGGCTTCACTCGCCATCATCCCGGACCGAGTTCTAGCGATCTCTAAACAAAGATTTGATCCTTAATTGCTGTCGAGAACACGGGTAGGGGCATTGGTCATGATGATGCCGTTAAGGCGCCACTTTAATCGTCGGATGAGTGCGATCTTGCGTGTGAGACGACTCATGCTCGTCTTTGAGTAATCCGCTGTCAGGATCACCGATTGAAATTTTGGCAAAGAGAGGCTCATGGTTTGTTCACCAATACTGGATGAATAGATGAAAATATAATCAAACTGATCCATTAACCCACTCCACTCGGGGAAAAGCGGGCGGGGTGATGTATTATTCACTAACTCCATCGATTGAAGCCCCGCACAAAGGATAGAGATCTTTCCAGTGGAATCAGTATTGATGAACTCACCAAGTGGCCTCGAAGAATAAACCCACTCATTCAGTGAGTGCCTGATCTCGATCCCAAGATCTCCCGCGATTAGCGGCTGTTTAAACCCGAGATCAGCAACCAGGATCCGCTTGCCGGCATCGGAGAGGACTCTGACTAAATCCGCGAGCAAACCCGAAGAGCATTGATTGGATAGAGGAGCCCACCCGTAGATCTTCCCTCGGGCCTCGGAAGAAGACGTCAGAAAGTAGGCTCTTAGGGTAAGCAGATGTGTAAGGTATCGATCTGAATTCGACACAGCCTGAATCAACAATTGCTTCGTTGGGTGCAACGCAGCGACATTGAACACGGATCTCTTGGGAAGTATCGCGAGGCATGGAATTTGGAAATTCGTTTCAATCTGGGCGGGGGAGACCACTTTCTCGTCCCAATAGATTCTGAACATCGAAGCCAGGAAGCCGACGATCCCACCCAATCCGATACCCAAGAGAAGATAGATTGTCAGATTAGGCCAGTAAGGCCGGGGTGGTGGCACGGCATGATTCAGTATAACAAGAACATCTGCTGTCGTTGTATTGGCCTCAGCTAACAGAAGCATCTCGGAAGGGTTCCCTAAAGTCTCCACAAGCTTGGAACATTTCTGTTTCAGATCCTGAAGCTTTGCAGATTCTTTCTGGGCAATTTGTTTCAACTCCTCCTGCTCACTGGATTTGATGCTGTATTCGGCACGAAGTGACTCAACAAGCTTCGTGGAATAGACTTCCAGTTGATGACGCAATGATTTCAGCTCATTGCTTTTACCCTCAAGCCTTGATCCACGGGTGCTTGTGGAAGCAAGCGCCTTGTATTCGGAATCTACCAGGAAGTACTGGGTCTTGAGGTTGTTCAGCGTACTGTCCTGGGCAAATGCTGGGTAATTGGGAAGAGAGAGCCCTTTCTTAAGGTAGCTCTCCAACTCGTCACTTTCCTGCTGAAGTTTTAATCGTTGTGTCGTGAGATCAGCAAGTTGAGTGAACGTGATTTCTGTCTGGCTCTTCAAGAAGTCGATCTGCGACTCGAGATCCTTGATCATACCTCCGATATGATTATAGACCTTCAACTGATCCAGAATCGCATTCACCACGTTGGCGGCGAATTCAGGGCTTTGACTATCTGCCGTGATATTCGCAAGCCGGCTGTTTCTTAGCAACGAGATCTGCACGTTGGCCTTAGGATCGCCGTTCACAAAAGAGAGGGAACGATCAAGACCAGCAAATGCTATCCGACCCGGGGGGAGGTTCAGATTTTTTTCCGTGATGACACGCATGGCTCGGTTTGAAATACCCAAGATCAGGGCCTGCACCATCTGCCTCTCCGTTTCTGCATCGTTCTGTTTCACGGTGATCATGTATGGCAACTGATCCACCATGATCGTTCCCACAGCCCTGTAGGAGCGTGGAGAGATAACAAATGCTATTAAGGCCAAAAGAATTCCCAAACAGATATAGGCCGCAATAACAGGAAAGCTTGGCGAATAAGTGCGGAAGACTTCCTCCGAGTTAAGCGTGTATTTCCCTACCCAACTCGCTTCACGCCTTGAGTCGCGATCCCCAAAAACTTGGGTTTGTTTTGATTGATCGAAAGATACTTGTCTCTCACCTCTAGATCTCTCACCTCTAGATCTCTCATCTCCAGATCTCTTGTTTTCAGGATTGTGATCTTCTCCATTATTCATTGGCGTTCATCAGGAATCCATCAGCTCTCTTAGAGAAAGTTTCTGGGCACAGTAATCACATCGCCTGGCTGCAGGAGGATGTTTTCCTCCATATGCCGCCCTCGCATGGTTTCCCGGAGATCAAACTCATAGACCTCCACCTTGCCGGCATTCTGCCTGACAAGACGAACGCGGCGCTTGTTGGCAAGTGGTGTGAAACCATTGGCGGCCGCGATTGCATCCATCACGCGCATCGGACCATCGGATAACTCCGTGTGAATCTGATGAAAGACCTCCCCCAAGACCGTCACACGATTCGGACGGAACTCGACGATCTTGATCTCTTTCACGCTGGGATAGGATCGCAGAAGAAGTGTCTGAAAATCCTCAAACAGCATCCCGCGGACCATTTTAGAACCACTAGGCAGATCGATTCGGCCATCCTGCTGAATAATCACCTCGCTGATGCTGCCATCCCGGCTTTCGATTCGTGCGGAATCAAGGGAGGCCATCACATAGGGTTGCGTGGAGGTGCTGATCGGAAGATCTGATCCGGTGCCGATGGTACTGCAACCTGCCCCCATGAGTAACATCACCGCCGAGAGAAGAATCGCACTGAATAGAGCCTTTCTCCAAGTCTTCAACTCGCAGGTCTTGGAAGCCTTCGAAAAGACCAAGCTGGAAACAGACTTCATCGTGTTATCATAGATCTGCAGTGAGTTCTTGGATAGGCTAAAACTTGCAGTTAAAGCCCGTCGAGATCCGCAGATTCTGAACTGGTTCTCCTGTGCCTTGAACATAGGAATAACTCATATAGCCTGCTTTGACGAAGATCCTTGAGTCGTTCGGGTAGTAGGCGCTGGGAAGCGCGTAGGCAACCTCCAGTTCAGGGCGAAGTTGGATGGCGGATGCACCAGTGGTCTCGAATTGCTGATAAGAGCCTCCGAAGTAGGGCGTCACATACCAACCCCCACCAAGGAATGTCTCCGCCTTCAACTGAAGAAGAGTGGAGACATAGTTGTTATTAACACCCTGCTCGGTAAAGATGTAGTCACGATCATAGATAAAAGCGATCCTGAGACGCGGACTCATGTCGAAACTCGTGTAGCCGTTGAATCTGAGTCCCGACATGTTCTGTCGACCTGGCACATTCCCCTGCATCTGCACGGAATCGTAGCCAATCCGTAGTTCGCTATAGATCCGTGGGTCGGGCCTTCCATAGAAGCCGAGACCATACATGAACTCAGAACCACTCGATCCAGCGTCCGGTTGCGTGTAGCGGTATTCCCCCCAAGTCGTCACCTTGATCTGGTCAGTGACTTTCCAAGTCAGTTCCTGACGAGTCTTACCCATCACATAATTGATGTAGCCTGGGTCAGGATGAATGAGTTGGAAGAAGTCAAAGTTCTGGTTCATCCCCAACTGCCCAGTGAACTGATACTGACCGACGAGACCAGCGCCTGTTCGAAGACGACGGGTTCTATTGACCAATTCCGCTATCAAAAGGTTGCTTCCCGTGATGTCACTATATCCGAAATAAGGTCTCCAGATGGCCGAAGTACGGCCGATACGGCCTGCGAGATTCACCTGCTGATTGAAAGCAGAGAGGCTGGGGTTCCTAAAAAACTCATCAACCCAAGCCTCGTACCGGGCATTCAAGGCGGTAATCGTATCGAGGAATTCATTGTAGACAGAATCGGGCGTTCCCAACTGGAGCTCGCCACCGACTCGCGGGGTGATGTAGAAATCCGAGATCTGATTGCTTGAGGTTAAGTTGACGTTCGATTCCCACGATTGAGCCACGCCGAACCAGGGATAAAATTCAATCAGCCCCTTCCTGTAAACCCGTGGGTGGAGACCAATCGGAGCCTGGTTCATGGTGACAGGACGGAAAGGTGTCTCATCAATCACGAATGGATTGCGCATGGCATACATCGACTGCATGTCCTGGAACTTCGAGAGTTGGAAGAGCGGCAGGTAGGAATCTACAGTCTCGTTCGTGGAAGCAAGCGGAATGGCACGCTCCGAGAGACCGGGTTCGACAGATCCCGTGAGATACTCCTCAGGGGACTGCATCTCGTAACTCCTATCAATCGGATGACCGGTCTCCCATTGTGAGAGTGTCGAGGCGGCTTTGAGATTGCTGAACAAGGCAACCGTAAGGAAGAAAGAGAAAATCGTAAGGCCGACCTCACCCCCTCTGTTGGTTGACCTAGTAGGCATTCTTAGGGGGAAGCAACGTCATCAAAAGAATTTTGAAATCAAACATCAGGCTCCAGTTTTCGATATAAAAGAGATCGTAATTAATCCTCTCTTCAAGCGAGGTGTTGCCACGGAAACCATTTACGGAAGCCCATCCAGTCATTCCAGGCTTACAAAGATGACGAAGGTTATAACAATGAAGGGAAGCCCTGAGCCCTTCGATGAGTTCATAAATTTCAGGTCTTGGCCCCACCAGACTCATATCACCTTTCAGGACATTCCAGAACTGCGGCACCTCATCGAGGTTCCACGTACGAATGAATTCACCGATCTTGAGTCGCCTCGGGTCATTCTCAATGGCACGGGTCACCCCTGTTCCTTCATTAGCATCGAGACGCATTGAGCGGAGCTTGATAATCTGAAAGTTCTTTCCGCGAAAGCCACTCCGAGTTTGTGTGTAAAATACTGACCCCGGTGACTCTCTCTTGATCAGAATGCCGAGCACGATAATCAGGGGGACTGAGATCACGATCCCCGCGAGAGCACCTAAAATATCGATCAAGCGTTTTAAAATAATGTTGGAAAACCGCTCCAAGGGAGGCTCCTTTATCACCATCGTTGGAACACCATTGACCATTCTCATCACCAAACGCCGCGACCAGACATCAAATGTCCAAGGGATCAACTCCAACCCCACCATGAGATCCGCACAGATTTCAGTGATGGCCAGAAGAGGCATTTCACCAAGATTGCTAAGATCCACGATGAGCATCGTAATTTTGTGTCTCTCGAGTTGAGTGCGAAGATCTTGAAGAGAACCAAGATCCGTAAAACCAAGCGTGTCCGGAGGCCTGAGGGATGGGTACTCGGGATTGGTAAAGTATCCGACAACAGTCGTGGAGCTAAGGGCATTATGCATCGACCCCTGTAGGACTTGCTCCATTCGGTCACTCCAACTAACAAAGGCTAAACGTTCGATTCGAGAGCTCTTAAAATAGTGTGTTTCCAAGAAAAAAACACCCAGGCGGAAGCAACTAACCAAGAGAAAGATGTAGCCTGCGTTCACCAAGAGAACCGGCAAATAACCGAAAGACAACGTGATGTGATCCATCGGAAGCAAAAACAATCTCAGCGCCATAAAGATGAGAGATCCCGTGAGGACGGAAAGTGCTAGAAGGCGGAGCATGAGACCCTTCTTAATAAAAGGTTGCCAGCGATAGAGGCCGAATAGGCCCATGAGATAGAGATCAATGCACCCTACGAACAAACAGTTAATCCAAGTTAACCTGTCAACATTGGGAGGAGAGAGAGCATCCCAGTAATAAGTAGTCCAATAGGCCAAAGGAAATGAGAAAGCGATCGAGAGAAGATCACTGACTCGAAGGAAAACACGCCAAGTCGAAGTCTGATGATTGGCACTATACATTTACTGCTTTAATGATTTATCTGAGGCAGCCCCGTTTAAGAAGAGTAAAAAGTATAGATAATGCGATACCTTTTCTTACTTCCACCTCCAAGACAATAGTATCCTCCTCAAAATGAGCACCCAACTCCAGGATCAGGATGCCGATACAAAACGCTCATCGCAACACTCTGGTTCGGGAGATCAAGGGCCGCTCTTCAGACCAAGCCTGGCGATTGCCATCTCACTGCTGGTAGCCTTTGTGCTCATTCCTCTTGGAATCTTAACAGGAATCTCAAACCCCCGATTGTTAGAGTGGGTAACCGAAGGCTTCCCACCAGCATGGCCAGGATGGTGCGCCGCACTCGCAGCCAGCTCCCTTCTGATAACACCTCTGATCTGGATAACCGTAAGCGATTCACTCGATCTCATTGCCTTCTTTCTCGCATGGGAAGCCATGATCATGTGTGGATATTTCTTTCTTGGAATCACAGCCTGGAGTCTGGATGGAAAACTCGCTCAGGGAATCCTGAACTCGGCCCCCTTGATCATCCTGATCAACTGTGTCGGCTTCGCCCTTCTTTTTGTTGGGATGGCTCTCACCTATTCGCTACTTCGAGGTTTCAGCTTCCGGATAGGAACGATCGGAAAATCCACGAGGGATTCTGATCATCGTTTAACATGGATCCTGCGCATCATCGGTCTCCTCACGGTCGTGATCCTTGTTCTGCCGATGTGCGTCACGGGGATCATCCCGATGCTCGTTACTGATCCGGGCGGGACAGATGTGGATCCCCGCTTGATCATCACGGAATCCTCCCCGCTACGGGCTCTCTATAACCTGGGGTACGGGCTCATGCCCTTCGTTACCGCGGGGCTCACTCTTCTCTGTATTCGTAAGCCGCTCCGGTTTCTAGGGATTGACGGAGTGATCGTCGCAGCGCTCATGCTTGCCCAACTCCTCAGTGGCAATCGTTTCCCCCTAGCCCTTGCTGGAATAGCGGCCCTCTGCCTTGTGAGTATGGAATGGAAGATCCCCCGCTTCCTGCTCGTGGGAGCGTTTCTCCTCTACATGCTCATTTTTACAGCACTCGGAGGACTCACGGGCCTCCTTCGCTGGGATCCCTCACGACTCTCCGAAGGTAATCCTGTCGTCAACAGCCTCGAGGCGGCATTCACAGGGAACAATCTTATTGATGTGCGTGACGCCTCGTGGGTCATGAGCCAATGGGATTACGATCCGCTCAACGGGATCACCTACCTCGGAGGCCTGACCTCTTTTCTTCCCAGCGGACTCTTTCCTCAGAAGAAGGATTGGCACCTCGGTCTCACCGCGGTGCGGATCGTCGGTTGGGATGACACGACGCACCCGGGGCTGCGCATTAGCTTTTTCGGGGAATCATTCATGAACTTCGGACTGGCCGGGGTGATCACCCTCGGAACCATTCTCGGGATTCTCTTCGGCACACTTCTTCGCGTCTTCCACCAGGCTTCCGAAGAGCGCCCCCCCTCGCTCAACAGGAATCTCAGGATTCTCATTCTCATGGAGATGACACTTCACCTCTCCAACACAAGTAATGCCTTCTCCTTCTGGGCACTGGCCACATTCCTTTTGATCCAGTGGATCTTCGTCGATCTCCTGACGCCAGTGACATCCCGCAACGCATGAACCCGATCGCCCTTAACGGACGCTTCAGCGGGACCCGCCAACCGACGGGCACGCAGATTGCCTCCTTCCAACTCTTCGATGCGATTCTCCGTCATGCAAGCAGGAGATCCGACAATCAACGTTTCGTGGTCTTTGCAGACGATCGCTTCCCCGGCGTCGGAGAATGGTCCACACTACCTGATATAACCTTTGTGCAGACCCCCTTTCAGGACTGGTCCCGGACACGGGGTCATCTCTGGGAGCAGTGCCTCGCTGCACCGCTTGCCAAGAGTCACGGGTGCCGTCTGATGCATCATCCGATGAATACCTCTCCTGCATGGCAGGGACGAAAGCATGGGATCGATCATATCGTCACGCTACACGACCTCAACTTCCTGCTCCATCCGGAATGGTATTCTCGATCCTTCCGTATGGTTTATGACATCTGTGCACTGCCTGGACTCCGGAAGAGTCGTTGTGTGGTTACGATCTCCGAGTATGTTCGCGGGCAGGCTGAAAATGTCTTAAGACGATCCCCTAATTATCTGCGGATGATCCATGACGGGGTGAAACCGATGAAGGTCACCTCCCCCCGGGAAGGAAACTATCTCTTTGCCGCCGGATCCCTCCAACCCCACAAGAATCTTGCGCGATTGATCGAAGCTTTTCTCCAGATCAAGCCCTCTTATCCAGGCCTTGAACTCATCGTTGCAGGGCGCAAACAGATTCCTTTTACCTCCTCCCCCGGACTCTCCTCACTCCTTCAGAGCCCGGGAGTCCGCTTCACCGGATACCTGAGTGATGAGGATCTCGCCAATGCCTATGCCGGAGCCAGGGCCTTCTGCTTTCCCTCGCTTGAGGAAGGCTTTGGACTGCCTGTTCTGGAGGCGATGAGCCTTGGATGCCCGGTCCTCACGTCGAATATATCCTGCCTTCCTGAAATCGCTGGACCCTCATTGCAAGTTGATCCCTATTCCGTGGAAGCAATTTCAGGAGGCTTGCGGCAACTTCTTGACCTCGCGCAAAGCGAACGTG
Source organism: uncultured Spartobacteria bacterium (assembly GCA_903847935.1). GTDB lineage: Bacteria > Verrucomicrobiota > Verrucomicrobiia > Chthoniobacterales > UBA6821 > UBA6821. The sequence continues at coordinate 43,591 of CAINEX010000127.1, forward strand.
AAAAACTCATCACCGCTGGACAAACATGGTGCCAACGCTTCAGTTGGGAAGACTCCGCCATGAAGTACATCTCTCTTTATCGCGATCTTAGCCGATGAGTATTCCCGCAGAGACACAGAGAATCGAACAATAACAGCATATAAGACTTAAGAGGAGCGAGAGCAATCGATGCGGGTAAACTCTCTCTTCCTTTCCAACTCATTAGCTCTGCCCCTCTGCGCGAGAAATTAGTTCATCGTTTCTCCCACGCATTCCTTCCTATACCGCCAGAGCCTTCCTGTATTGCTCAAGCACCGGAGCATAGCAGGCCTCATGCGAGAACTGCGTTTCGATCAGGGATCG
>CAINEX010000128.1 GCA_903847935.1 uncultured Spartobacteria bacterium
ACGATGGAGTGGGTCAGGCCCCTCGGAGTCGCTCCGGTGACTCCCCTCCCCACATGTCATCCGGGTCTTTCGGAGCCGATCAGCGAGGATCTTTTCTTTAGCCTTGCCAAGACACCCGCCAAGAAGTGAATTTATTTTCATCGTGAAGACTTTCCCCCTGATTGTAACCATCCTGCTTTTGACGGGTATCTCGTCACTGTTTGCCGATATCCAGGCCCCTCCCCAATCCGAGCAGGGACCGACCCGGAAGCTTGGACGTGGATTGGCCAATATGCTGTACGGTTCCACCGAGATTTTCGACTCCATGTCGGATGTCAACTACTCTGAAGGGAACTCCGCAGCCTTTAGTTACGGACTTGTCAGGGGGTTGGGACGCACTTTTGCGCGCCTCGGTTATGGTGCGTTTGAGACTGTCACCTTTGCCTTCCCCACAAACCACGGCACCTACAAGCCTCCCTACAACAACAATATTCAGTGGTTGAATTCCGGTTACTCGGAGTTCCCCCCCGAGTTGGGCTTTGAGACCAAGTACGATTACTCCCGACAATACAGCTGTCAGTCTTGGTAGCCGCGGAAAACAGAGGCGATCCCGCTTCGGAAGTCGTTTTGATCCACTGAGGATTTCAGAAAAAAGTTGTTTGCTGCTGAGCCTCTACAGTGTCCACCTCTTGTGAGTTGATTTCCTGCTCATTGGAGCGAATGGAAACTTTTTTGACACATTCAGCATTTATTTCATGACTCGGCGGATTCTTCGGGTAGAGTCACCGCCCCGTATTCTCCTGCTTACCGATATTTCAACCCCATGCTCCTCTGCATTGACTTCCAACCGGCTTATGCCGAGTCGTTCAGTCATACCATGGGAGCGCTGAAAAACAGGCTCCAAAGGGCCTCAATGATGCATGAGGAGGTCCATTTTATCTATAATGAAGTCTTTTCCCTGGAGGGTGAGGAACTAGGAGACCCCTTGGAACGCATCGTCGAATGGGGCCTTCAGTCGAACCTGCCTCTCGAGCACACCATCATGCTTCGCAAGAACTTCGGCTGGGTCTCCCACCTCTTCCGATCGGGCTACGAGCGGAATGTGGCCAGATTCATTCTGAAACACTTGATGGAGCATGATCTCTCCAGTAGCTCTGACATCTCGGGCCCCGATCTCGAGAGAATCGTCGCCTCTTCGCATGAGGACTTCGAAGGCTTCTGGGACTGCTCACCTGCGGCCTGGGAAGAAATCAAGTCCGGGGCGATTGCCATGCCGTTTATCTTCGAAGGCGGGGTCATTCCGTGGATTGATTGCGTCAAAGCCAGTCTTTCCAAAAGTGGCGGTATCGTGGAAGTCACCGGCGGTTTCCGTCACCGCTGCCTGGATGAAATGTGCCTCTTACTGGAGGCGGGAGGCATTCCCTACCAACTTAACGAACCACTCATCTACTCCCTACCGGAGGACGAACAAAGCGCTATACTCCTTCCAGATCCCACTTCGGAACTTGCCTCAGGAGAATCTCACACGCTTTTTTTGGATCTTGGAATGGCGACCGCCTGAGGGACATCCTTGGCAAAACATAAGCAGTTTGCCTGTCAGATCCTGCCTCAGTTTGATTGCAGCGCTTACCTGTCACGATTAGGTTGAGTTCACGCATCGGATGCGGTGCCGGTACAAGTCATCGCCATGAGCAAGCCCACGCCATTAAAAGGATTCAGGGTCGTCTGGAAGCGACTCCGTGAGCATCCTCTCACGAGTGTCGGACCGGGTATGATCACCGGGGTGGCCGATGACGATCCGAGCGGCGTGGTGACCTACTCTCAGGCGGGGGCTCAGTTCGGCCTGAACATGCTCTGGACGATGCCGTTCGCATTTCCGCTGATGGCTGCAGTTCAGTTCATGTGCGCATGTATTGGCCGCGTTACAGGAAAGGGTCTTGCGGCCAATATCAAGGAGGCTTTCCCTCCGGTGATTCTCAAGGGTGTGGTTCTGCTTCTCTTGGTGGCAAATACCCTCAACATTGCAGCCGATGTGGCTGCGATGGGTGAGGTCGGCGAACTGGTCACAGGATTTAATGCGCGCCTGATGACACTGCTCTTTGTCATGACCACTCTTCTCCTTCAGGTGCTCGTTCCCTATCACCGATATGTCTTTTACCTTAAATGGCTGACCCTCTCACTGCTGGCCTACGCAGCTGTGCTCTTCACCGTTCATGTACCCTGGCATGAGGTTGCGCTGCGCACGGTCTGGCCGACATTCAAGCCTGATGCGAAAGCAGCCACCATGGTGGTCGCGATTTTCGGAACAACGATCAGCCCCTACCTCTTTTTCTGGCAAGCTTCCGAAGAAGTGGAGGAGATGCATCGCAAGCACGGTACAGTTCCCCTCTTGAAGGACCGAGCAGACGCCCTCCCGGAGCTCCGCAGGATTCGCTGGGATACCTGGAGCGGGATGTTCTACTCGGACATCACGGCCTACTTCATCATCTTGGCAACGGCGGTGACCCTTCATGCTGCAGGGATCTCTGACATTGAAACTGCCTCCCAGGCGGCCACGGCACTCCTCCCACTTGCCGGCGACTCAACATTCCTTCTCTTTGCAATCGGAATCCTGGGGGTCGGACTGATCGGGGTCCCTGTCTTGGCTGGATCCGCTGGTTATGCCCTCTCCGAGGCAATGGGATGGAAATGGGGACTGGAACGGAAAGTCCGTGACGCACGTGGTTTTTACGGCGTGATCATCATCAGCATACTCTGCGCTCTCGGCATCCAATACTCCCCGATCAGCCCCATGAAAGCCCTCTTCTGGAGCGCCGTGATCAACGGAGTGGTGGCAGTCCCCCTGATGGTTGTGATCATCATCCTGGCATCCAGGAAGTCCGTGATGGGTGACTTCACGGCAAGTCGTCCGATTCTCCTCCTCGCATGGATCGCCACCGTCATTATGGCTGCCGCAGCTCTCGGAATGCTGATCCTGGGTTGATTCTCACCAGCCGCCCTCTTTACCTCTGTCATGTGTTCTGCGAAACTTGTCCGATGGAGAGGATAAGTCGTCGCTCAGATCCCGATTCCAACCGCGGAATCCAAGGATGGCTGGGCAGGATGGTCAAAGCCTTGCGCTATCGAAACTATCGCCTCTTCTTTTTGGGGCAGATCGTCTCCCTCTGCGGCACTTGGATGACGAACATGGCGACAGGGTGGCTTGTTTACCGCCTTACAGGATCGCCCCTGATGCTCGGCATCGTGACCTGCGCAGGACAGATCCCGATGTTTGTGCTTGGCCCTTTTTCAGGAATTCTGGTCGACCGGGTGAACAAACAGCGTGCCCTTGTTCTGATCCAGTCCCTCTCGATGCTTCAGTCGTTTGCCCTTGCGATCGTCACACTGAGTGGTCATGCCTCGATATCGGGACTCATTGTTTTAAACCTCCTGAATGGCGTCATCACCGCATTCGATATCCCGATGAGGCAGTCCTTCGTGATCGAGATGATCGAGAACAAGGCCGACTTGGGCAATGCCATCGCTCTCAACTCCACGATGTTCAATGCTGCCCGCTTTGTGGGTCCGGCCATCGGCGCTCTTGTCATTGCAGCCTACGGAGAGGGATGGTGCTTTTTCATCGATGGATGTAGCTTTCTGGCAGTCATTGCCGCTTTTTTGGCAATGACGATTCGCCCCAATGGGATCGCTCGCCCCCCCCGTGGCAGCGCCCTCTCGGATCTCATGGAGGGATGGCATACCGTCTCTAGGCCCGGTCCGATCCGAAGGATCATCTCCCTTCTGGCACTCACAAGCCTTCTGGGAACGCCCTACGCCACGCTGGTTCCACTGTTTGCGGGCAGCATCTTAAGAGGTGGTCCTCACACCCTCGGACTTCTCATGAGCTCGGCGGGCGCAGGAGCTCTTGTCGGGGCGGCCTGGCTTGCCGGAAGGCGAAGTGTCCTGGGACTTGGGATGGTCATCCCCGTGTCGGTTGCAGTCTTCGGAACCGGCGTCATTGGATTTGCCCTATCACGAGTCATCTGGCTCTCGATGCTCTTCCTCTTCGTGGGTGGAGCGGGACTCATGATCCAGATGGCCTCCAGTAATACGATCCTTCAGACAATCGTCGACAACGATAAGCGGGGCCGAGTCATGAGCTTCTACATGATGGCCTTCATGGGGACAGCTCCGATCGGGAGTCTTATGGCAGGGTGGATCTCCGAGCATCTGGGAGCCCCCCTCACCCTCGTGATCGGCGGGATGGCCTGTATCGTCGGCGCGGCTCTCTTCTTCTCCGGTCTCGAGCAACTCCGTGACGCAATCAGACCTATCTACCGCCGTATTGGCATCCTTCCCCAACTTGAAATGGGCGAGGAAGCTGCCAGTGAAATGACGTTCGAAGCCAGGGATTAGGCTTTTGTCGCCTGCTCGGGAAAGATCCCATCCCCGAAAAAGCATATCATCGGGAAGGGCTCCAGTCGGTTCCTATTCCTACTCTTCTTTTAACCAAAAAAATGTCAGCCGAAAGATTCTGCTTTTTGTGAAGCTGATCGGTGAGTAGGTAAAGATTTATGGCTATGGATACAGAGCAATACGAAGGTAATTCACCTCGTAAGGCCCTCGATGATAAAATATCCAATGACCTAGTTCCCGCCTATGGTCATGGCCCCTTCACCAGACCTCTGCCGAGGCCAACAGGCTGCTGGGCGGGTTGCATCCGAACTCCCTGCTGCCTCACCAACCGTCCTGATCGAAAAGACCATTCCCCTCAATGAAGCAGCGTCGCCTACAAAGGCTTAAACTCTAGCTACATTCCTGTTTTCTGAGGCACCTTGACGATCCGGCTTAGGTCGTAACCTTGGCTGGAAGCCTTTTGCAGAAGCTCTTGATAGGTCCCCTCGGGAAGTGTTGGCGTGCGGGCCATGATCCAAATCAGATCCCGGGAAGGGTATCCGATGGTTGTCGTACTATAATCATGCGCTAGATCAATGACGAGGTAGGGAGCCTTGAAGGGCCAGAGGAACTGGACTCCCCACTTGGCATTGGTCTTTGTATCCAGCACGGTTCCGATCGCATGCATCTCCTGGCGTTTTGCCAAGAGATCCTTCTTGTGGAAGGCATAGGTGATGTCGATGCGACCATCGGGCCTCATCCTGTAGATATCCATCGTTCCCACGTTGTTCTTCTCCACGATCCAAGGGATCGTTCCGATCACATACCAATCTC